>NZ_JAKUHI010000006.1:0-127916 GCF_023630615.1 Synechococcus sp. MU1648 | reverse complement strand
CCACTCCTGTGGCTCTGCAGGCTCCTGCCATCGGTTGATCTGGAATCAACCTGTTCCTTCTGGAACAGACCAAACGATTCAGATCAACTGAATCGGAAAGCCCTCGCCGCAAGGTGGGGGCTTTTTGCTGGGTCTACAGACCCAAGGTTCCGACCTCAACAACAAGAGGCCATCCTTACTTCATCACCTGACTATCCCCATGCAGAGGTATCAGGCTTCTCATATGAGTGAAAGATTCGTTTCACGAGGAGGGGCCGAAAGACCACAAAGCGAGATCTGCATCGGAGGACTCAACAATGAGCAGAAGAGGAATGCATCCCCTGGTAATTGACTTGAATCACCTCAACAAAAGAGCTTCCTTCGTGCCGAGGCATAAGAGGAAACAGAGGCCGAAGCTGGATGAATGAGGGGCCGCAGCCAGCGATGGCAGTGGTTAACGTTTCATTACATCTTGACGAGAAAACAGTGTTCGCAGGTCTTTTCCCACTCGCTTACGCAGCTGTCTTGACGTGTCTGCTTCTGCAAGCTTTTCGGATGATGCGCCCGACGTCTGCCTCTCAAGCCAGCGCGTCGAATGACCGAACAGGTCTCAAAACCACACATCCAGAACTTCTCGATGAGAACGGTGAAGTGACTAACGAACAGCTTTGGGCTGTTCGCTTCTCCGATGAAGGTGTGTTTCTGCCTGAGGCTTGAGCATCAAATACTGGATAACCAGTAGGGTCCGCAAACTCACAGGTCAGCCCCACGTGAATCGTCATCCAAATGTGGCCTTTTTTGGAGGCGCCATGATCATCGCGATCATGGTTATTGCTGCTTTTGCCAATGTCTCCAACGCTAATGGCTGCCCTCGCGACAAATCAGTTGAAGCAACTTCCTAAGAAGCTCATAACAAAGCTGATGAGAAGGCAGAGGTCGAAGCGTGACTGACTATTCCGCAGCCATCACTGCTCTCATCGTGGTCACCGTAGTGATCTCTGCAGCGGTCGTCTACGTGCTGGCACAGCCCACCGACCTGCCGAGATACAAAGAGAACGATCCGAGATCTAAGGAGGTCGACGGCTAAAGGTCTATCACGTTTTGTTTGAACAGCCCCAGAGACTTCCATATCTCCTACATGGCAGAAGGAAATTAGCTGGGCGCCTGATGCAGGCTTACCCCTGTGCGGAAACCACTGGGGAAGAAGCCCTGCAAGGGTCAGGCCAAGTACGACAGCAATGTCGCCAGCTTCATCCCCGCAAGGATGACTGCGGTCTTACAGCTGAACAATGATTTCGTAAGGGTGTTCACACGAATGTTCGGCCCATGAGCATCATGTGCCATCGACGAGCTGGACAACAGAAGCTGACTGGAACCATTTTTCACTAGTCGCCAGCTGAAGACATAATCCCGAACCTCATTTGGAGATAGCAAGCAAGCAGATCTGCCTTCACCAAACTGTGTGCCTCAGAGGTTCAGAAGATGTTCTGCGTTGAACGAAGCGATGGTCCCGACATATGGTTTAAGGAGCAGTGCTTCGAATCTGAGTTCAAAGCGTTCACAAACGCCCGAGCTAAATCGCTGGATACTTTCAAGCTCTATCGAGTGGTTTACGAAAGCCCTGACCTTCAGGCGATGTGCGGGGGATTTCAAAAGGGAGAGCGATCCTGGCTGAGGATGACCGACTCGTTGGATAAGTGTTGGTGCTTAAACGGCAGAAATTCCTTGGATTGGACTGATGCATCAAAGGCATTGCTAGAGCAAGGGTCCAGGCAATAGCCGTGTACAACGTCATCAAGCAAGAAGCTCCCGACCGTTGGGTCAAGGAGCTCTACTTCCAAACAGAATTCAAGGCTTACCTGTGTGCCCGCACAAAGTCGAAGGCGCTGATGTGTACCTACATGGTGGTTGACGCGACCACTAACGAAGTGACCTCGATCGTTCGTCACGGCAGCCCCCTAATCGCATAGGAGTCGAACTGAATCGAGCCTCCGCATTTCCGCGAGTTGCTCATAAACATACCCAGTTGCACAAAATTCCAGGGACAACTCAGGGACAAGCCCCTCAGACCTTTTCCTGCAACTGATAGCCAAGTGGCAGCAGCGGCCAGAAACCCCAGCGCTGATTAGCAAGATTCAAATCAGCGACGGTTGGATCGCTTGGAGTGGCTGTGTTTCGACGACAAATGCAACAGGCTGGATGCCTTGTCTTGCTCCTCCACCTTGGTGAGCTTTTTCACAAGGATCCACGTGTCTTGGGCAGACATCTCCCCATCCTGCTCCCATTTGATGCTCGATAGCTCTGCGGGGGACATCAAGAGCCGTCTAGGGGGCAACAAGCTAAGGAACCCAGCCTGGTAGCCACCGGCAAACCCGACCCTTGTCACTTAAGAAAATTGGAGATTGGTTTGCATGGTTACAGCTTTCTGTGCTGGACAACAAAAAAGCCCCAGCCGAACGGACTGGAGCCAGGTGATGGGGAACTTCCGAAAGATACCGGCCCTGCATCAACAAGCAAGACGGGAGACACCACATCTAGTGCCATTAGCCCTCAGAGGCGGGTCTACCCTCAAAAAACACCAGATCTAGGGGACGAGCAGAAGCCCTCTAATCGAGGCCAATAGCGGTCAGTGCGTGCCGAACCAGGAACAACAGGAGCCAAGACGCATCGTCAAAAGCGTCAGCACACCAACCGCTGCAGCCACAAACGACAGACCCATCAGCTGCTGACGACGCTTCTCTCTGATGACCTCGATCGATTGGCTGCCGTTCAAGCTGTAAGCGCCGGATTGAGCATCTTAACGATTTTCAGTAACGAAAGCTACCAAGGCTGTGACTAAGGGTGAAATGACCTAGACGCGTCTGCGACGAACGACGTCGACTTCAGGTCGGCACACAAAACGACATTCTCTGTAATCGCAGCCAAGAGTTTGGACTGATACACCTCTGTCAGATCTTGGCCGAGACCATGAGCGACCTGAGCAAGGAACAGGAACAAGCCATTGCTCGGTCGACCATGTATCTCTTCGCAGCAATCCTGACAATCCTGATGGTTTCCCTTGCAGGACTCTTCCTCAGTGCCGAACTGGAGCAGCAAGCCCAGATCAAAGAGGCGACATCAGTGCAGATCTCACGCCAAGCCGAGGTCGCTCCTCAATCCCAACGACCTTGGACACGATGGAAACAACAACGACCCGCAATGTTGCCTGTGAAAATCCATGCTTTACACGAGCCCAGCAAGGTCTTTGAACTGAGGTTCTCATCGTTCACTTAAACCAAAGCGGAGCCAAGCAAAAAACGGAGGCTTTCACGCGCTTCAGGGTGCAGCGGCGAAGCGGCGACTGCGGGCAGTCAATTGGGTGCGCGCTCTGAGATGGCGATGCCGACGACAGGGCCTTGCGTAGAGATCAGAGCTGTTTTTCCAGGAACGTGGATAGGGCCAGCTTCGTTTGACCGCCGGCGAATTGGTTGTTCTGCAACACCACCAAGAGTGGAGCCACAGGGCTGTCATGCCACAGATCAAACCTGCCATAGCTGCATGATGAAACCCTCTGGGGCGACGTCAAGCGCAGATCTGAAAGCGAAGCCTCGCTGCGATTCCTCGCTCAGACCCCAACCATCGGGTGTTGCATCAACTCTGCATAAATGAGTGATAAGGCCAGTTGCCAAGACCCCGAAGGCCGATGCAGAACGGGAGCATCGGATCCGCAGCCATGGCCAAGCGTCGCTTTCTCGACAAGCAACCACTCACCCAGGCAGAAGGGCTAACCGCCCTGATCATGATGGGGGTGGGTCTCACCCTGGGCGGCATCAGCGTGACCATTTTCATGGCGTTAAGTGCTGCAGCCCAAGGGTCTTGGCAGGAACTTTGGCTCTCCGGTCAGCTGAATTTCTGAGCACAGGGCATCCAAGGCAACCGGATGCCGAAAGCCTCCAACGGATCCATCACGAGTTTGTTCATCGCCCGCCCCAGCAGCACTTGGGGCTCTTCGGGACGAATCGGAAGCACTTCATGCTCTCGACTCGTCGCGCGATCCATTCCTTTGAGCACACCACTCCGTATCAAGGCATTGGCTGCCTCGAGGCCGCAGACATAGGCACGTTCCTGACACAGCCCCTTGGCACCGTGCTCCCGTTCTCCCATCCGCACCCAGTCGCCAGCGCAGACCACGGATGGCAACGATGTTTGCAGCGGCGGACGTTGGCTGAAACTGCCAGGTGAGAACAACGACACCGAACCCGGGTAACGCCGCACCTCAAACTCCAGTGCTCGCGCCAACCGAAAACCCGGCACCGCCTGCGGCAGAAGCTCTTTCATCAGGGTGTCGACGATCTCTTGATCATTCAGCGCCGCAATCGCTGTGGCGTTGTAGAAGTCGCTGGCAACGACGGACCCCTGAGGAGCACGACCACCCCAGAGATCCGTTTCATCAGCTTTCTGCAGCTGGTCGAGCATGAAAAAGGTGGCACCCGAACCCTGCAATGGCGCAAAGCGCGAGAAGACATTGGCGGGATCGTCGACTGCGACATAGCGATCCAGCCACAACCGCACCGACACCACATCAATCGCGCCCAATGTGCCGGCAGCCACCAGCTCCGGTAGGGCTCCCGCACAGAACGGCGACTGCTCCATCAGAGCATTCATGCCCTTGGAACCCACCGCCAGAACAACCGCATCGACATCGTCGATCACACTTGTTCGTCCCGTTGCGGGCGAACGGACCTCCACAGACTGGATCGCGGCTGCCTGGTGATCGAGATTGAGACAAGTTGCCAGCGTGCCGCCCTGAACTCTGAGCTGACAACGGTCCAGCAAGCGTTCCGCCAATGGAGCGATCAACCGCTCTGCGATGGTCCCAGAACGAATCCAGCGCACATCGAAGGAGTCCTGATGCGCCAAGGCGTAGTAATAGAGCAGCTCCATGGTGACGGCAGCGGATAAGTCTTCGGGTGGCTTGAACAGCCCCACCAGAAGAATCGGACGCAAAAACTCATTGATCATCCGCTCACTGATCTTCAGTTGGCGGAACAGCGTCAGCGCATCGATGGCGTCATAACGCCGGAATGTTGCCTCACTGCGATTGAGATCAAGCATCGCCACCAGAAGCCCGGCGATACTCAATCGATCGGCAACTGGAAGGCGCTTGAAGTTCTTAACCGTGGCCATGGCCTGCCCCAAGGGACTGGGGAGCTGCCACCCATCACCAAACACCGGTGCGGTGGCCTCCAAACCATCGGGAGACCAGAAGGCACTGGTCGTGAAGTCGGTAAACACATGCTCGAGCTCGAGCTCATTGGTCAGCGCATTGATGTTGGGGTAATCCCTCCAGAAACCACGGGTACCGGCTTCAAAAGGGTTGCCAGATGCGGTGCGCGTTGGCGTACGACCTGTTGGATCCGCCATCCCATCGATCAGGGTGACCCGCATGCCTGCTTCACAGAGGGCTTTCGCAGCACCCCAGCCCGCCCAGCCAGCACCGATGACCACGACATGGGAGGACTCAGCCTGGGTGACCATGGATTGCTCAGGCATCGAACCTTCAGAGATCGAATGAACCGTTTCTGCATCATGGAGCTCTGAGGCGGCAACGGTCGCCATCGCCACTCAGCAGAACGGCTCAATAGCGTTGTCTCGAATGTTTAAAACCATCCGATGAATCCCGACACAAGCGCACGCTGGCCTGTTCTTCTTCCCTTGGTGTTGTTCTTCGGGGGGATCGGTGCAGCGGCAGCGATGACTCAGTTGCTGGGATCGTTCTGAAATTCAGCTCGTCATCAGACCAATTTCAAGGCGTGCAGAACCTGCACTCGGATGCCTCCCAAGCGGACCCATGCCCGCAGTGCATCGGCTTTGCAGGTGTAGGGCCTCCAGTCGTCCTCATGAATACGCCGTTGAATGTGACGCACCACCCGCTCAGCAACAACACGGTCGCTTGGCACCTTCAGCACGACCTGCTGACCGTTGACCAAGAGCGTCTCAATCATTTTTAGGAGGTTTGATCAGCTCGCCGGTCTGCAACGACACCACGGCGAAGCTACCCACAAACACCAACGCCACCAAAGCCAGAAAGACTGCGGTGAGATTGCTGATCTCCAGCTGCCCGAGCATGAAGGCGAAAAGACCTGGCATCAAAAGCAGCGACGACGTCTGAACTTAAACCGACTGGTCAGTGGTGAGAGTTCCCAGAACAACGCCAGCCATGGACAAGCCGATCGCAAGCATCACAACGGTTTCGATCATGCGTTTTCACCAGAGGAGCTCGCGTTGAGCACGGCAGCAGATCGGGAGGACTTCACCGCAGTTTGCGCTGAAGAGGCAGATAAATCATTGGACTGCCAGGTTGAAGCTGCTGAACAACGGGTCGGATTTTTCACCCAGGAACTACGGCCCATCACCAAACCTCCAATTGGAGCAATGATTGCGGCAACCGATTGGCCTGTCTGTTCGATCGGCAACCGACGCCGTGGGTGGTCGCCATACAAGCGTTCACGGATCTGAACAGCCGCCTGGCCATAGGCCGACCCTCCACCTCTGCTTTTTCAAACGCAGCCAACAGGGGGATTTCTGCCTGCATCACATCGACCCAAAACCATCCAAGAGTTGGCTCGCATCCTGAGCAAACTGTTGTTGACGACGATCCACCTTCACCAATAACGCGGTATGCATGGTGCCGATCTGCCGCAGCATTGAGGAGAGTTCAACCGTGAACTCGACGGCACCTGCAGAGACATTGTTGAGTTCATCTTCATCGCTTCTGGCTTGCCCCTCCGTGATGATCACGTAGGCATGGCGCTTGGCTTTCGCTGCAGCCTCGGCTGGAACTCCCTCAAACGGGAGAATTCCTCGGGCGGAGTAGGCGGTTGCGGAACGGTTGCGATCCGCGTCAACAACACACACCGATATGCCCTGTTAAGCCCATACAGAGGCCAGATGATGACTGCTGCAGGTTTTTGCCACACCTCCCTTTTGGCCAAAAAAAGTCAACAACAGAATTCGGTCAAATGCGCGGAATGATCGCGTCGTTAGGAAAGAACTCCTCAAACACACAAATGCGGTCGGCCCAACGCGCCTCCACTTCCAAGCGCATTAAGCGGTTTCGCACCCACATCAATGTGTCCACATCAATGGGCTTATGAAGCTTGTGTTGCTGTGCCTTCACCCAATCATCTTTGCTCTGAGAGCTTTTCATGACATCTAAAACAGTGTGCCTACACGGTACGAACGGAGGCTTAAGGCGCTAGCAGCTTCACACTAAGTAAGCATCGAAGAACACTTGATTGCGTGCGAACTGTTCACCATGACAACAAGTTAATGGAAGCTTTGAGTCCAGAACAAACCTTCAGAGCTTGAACCGCCAGATCGGTAGCCGATCCATCATTCCGTCACTCCAAGCAGCGACAAGATGAAATCAATTCCTGAAACGCTGAGATGACGCAAACCACTGCCTACCCCACTCTGTTGCAGGCCATCACCAAGGCGGCTCAAAAAACGCCGCAACTCAAACCTCGCCCGGTGCATACACCGCCAAACGGGCGCGGAAGCAATTGAATGAAAACCGCTGGAATGCATCCAAGCGGGTTTATTCAGGCCTGGGCTAAACAAAATTGCAGCTGTGTAACAGCGCGAACGACACGTGGGTTGATATCGCCTCTATAAAGGTTGTGTAGCAACAGCTACGCAACTACGTTCACCCCGCCTTAGGCGAGGCGCAGTTCGATTCAGGCCATGGAACGGGGACCTGAGCTTGCTTCGAGGAACCCATCATGACCCTGACCTATCGCGGCCAGAAGTACACCAAGAACAACGCAGCTGCTTCCAGCAACCAGCGTTCTGTTCTCGTTTATCGCGGTCAGAAAGTCGCTCGCTGACAACAGCACAAAACGCTCGATCAAGTCCCGCTTAGGCGGGGCTTTTTTTATGGCTGTTTCGTCGTGGGATCAGGCTGCTTGGCTTTCCAACGTTCAAACCAAACCGCCACACCCAAGGAGATACCGATAGCGATGCCTGCACCGATGCAGACGACCCCAAATTCCACTGGCATGCAATCACCCCAACTTGATCTCAATCATCGGACAAGACCGCTCAGAAGTCGCGATCCATCGCTAAGCATTGGTTTCTTCAAGGCGTGCTGGAACGATGTTCCTAATTCATAATTCGCACGAACAAGCCAATCTCCTTGCATCAGCACTGGTGCAAGTCCACAGAGTTGAAGGCCACTGGTACACGTCTTTTCAACAGGACCTTGCCCACACCCTTTTCCTGAAGCTGCTTGACGCTGAGATTGACTTCTCCGGCCATCCCGGAATTGAGGTTGAAACGTTGGCAGAGACGTTGACGCAAGCATCGGAGCGCCAAGAGCTGTTGGAACTGCTGATCGCCTTCGAAATGCTTTGCAATCCGATCCCGGAGACGTTGAGTAGGGACATTGATCATTGGGCCAACGCACTGAACATCAACAGCGAGATCCTGAACCTCGCCAGGGAATTGGCACACAACGCCATCACCCAGGCAACAACAGATTTTTACCGCTGCAACTGGATCGGAGAAGGCGATGATCAAAGCGATCCTGTCTTTCAGGATCTCTTGAAAAAATACGGTGATCATGCCTATGGCGTATGTGTCACGGCTGATCCTGATGAGTTTGCACGCTGGGACAACCTCAAAAACTGTTCCCAGGGCAGCCTTGGACGCAGTCTCTGGGAGTTTTACCAATCAAGAGGATTCAAACTTCCCGGTGAACTCGGTGCCGGTAACGCAGCACTCGCGCATCACGACTGGATCCATCTGATTGCTGGGTATGACACCACCCCCATCGGAGAATTGGAAGTCACAGCATTCATGGCTTCCTCAAGCCGCTCAGAGGGAGCAACCCTTGGCTTTATAGGAGCAATCAGCATCTTGGAAACTGGGTTGCTGCATAGCTTCTACGGCGCCGACAAATTTGGGAGAGCGCTCTCAGCCGACGATGGAATTGAGCGTATCGCTCAGGCAATCAGCAGAGGCAAAGCCTGCAATGTCGACCCGCTCATCGACCTTGACTATTTCAAGTATGCAGACACACCACTAACAAACATCCAAAAGGCCTGGTGGAGCTGAGTTAGTTCACCAAGCGTTGATACGCTTCATTAACACGGCGAAAAGCCTCTGCCGAACCGCCAAGGTCGGGATGGTGCTGTTTCACCAATTTTCGGTGAGCCTGCTTGATCTCGGTGAGTGACGCGTTGGCGTCCAACCCGAGGACATCTAAAGCTGCAATCCGTGGATCACGGGGATGTCCAAAGTCCACACGATCTGTTCGCCTTTGATCACTTCGCGTGCGACGTCCCTGCCGCTTAGAGCTGAATTGTTCCTGGTGCTGACGCAGCTGTTCAACCACCCGTCGTGGATCCTCATCGAGCCACTCGCTGGCCCGAACGCCGAACATCGCAAACGCCGCCAAGACTGCCGTTGTTTGTTTGCTCGCCTTGGATCCAACCGCTACCCGAAGATCAGTGCCTAAACCAGGCACCAGACGATCGAGTCGCTGTTCAAGGGTCAGATGAGAGGGAAAACTGCTGCGGTTGAGCTGATCAATCAAAGACTCCAAGCCGCGCTGACGCAGGACACTCCATCCCGGCTGCTGTGCAAGGGACTGCCCCCAAGCCTGCACCTGGTGGCTGCTGATGCGCGGCGGAGCTTGGGCCGATGGCTCGCTCCAAGAGCGGTGGGAAGTCGTTTCGGTTCGGAAGCGTTGGCGTTGCTGCCGCTGCAGTCGGTCCAACTCACGGTTGAGCCGCAAGACCTCACGTCGAAGGGCATCGTTCTCCGCCAGCAACGCCTCAACATTGCTGGTAACCCGTTGTTCAGAACGTCCGCCAGACCAGTGACGCGGATCAAAACCCAAAGCGTTTCTCCCGTCTCACCACGGCAACAGCTCACCATTGGCATGCCAGAAGCTGCCGCTGTTGGCCATGGTCAAGGCATCAATCCGTGCCAACAGACCCTCCACCGCCTGCTCCGGGTGAATACCGCTTGGATTGAACTGGATCATCCGAGTACGCACCAATCCAGGATGCAAAATTGCAACGGCGATGCCGAGTGGCTCCAGATCGATCGCCAATGATTTTCCGGCCATATTGAGGGCCACCTTCGACATCCGATAGCCATAGGAACCTCCAGATGTGTTGTCATCGATGGAGCCCATACGGCTGGTCATCAACACCAACTTGGCACCACGGGGCATCTGATTCAGCAAAGCCCGGGCGAGCAGCAGAGGAGCAAGGGCATTCACCTCAAACTGCCGAAGGATTCCCGTGGGATCCAGATCGGCCAACCGCATCGACTGCAGGATTCCGGCATTGAGGATGACGCCATCAAGCGGCAAGCCCGTCAAGCGGTGCACCAGATCATCGATGCATTGGCTGTCACTCAGTTCAAGGCCCGCTTCAACACGCACCCCTAGATGCTCCAATTCATCACTGCTTTGACGGCAGACCGCCACCACCTCCTCGCCCCGGGCCTTGAGCTGACGGCAGTATTCCAACCCGATCCCACGGTTCGCGCCGGTGACCAGGAACGTCGACATGGGGAAATTTCAGCCACCGCCATCCTGCCGGCTCTTCCATCGATCCACCGAAGAGATCAAACGATTCGATTAATCGGATAGATCACCATCAACGCCGTACTGATGCAAACACTGCTTCACCGTTAGGACCGAAACTGTGCCGCCGGTCTCCGCATTGACGAGCAAATACGGGCAGCCTCGAAGAACACAGCGACGTCGTGCGTCGATGTAGGCCTCAAAAGAGTGAGCATGGGAACACTCCTCCACCCAACCTTCTCTACTGAGATAGCGCGTGAGAATCATGGCCAAAGTCCTCGAGGCCACTGGTTATGGCTCAGGACATCCCCCATCCCAAGAAGTGACCTGAAGTCTTCGGGATCACAGCGGCACTGAAGACACCAAATCAAAGCCATTCAAAAGGATTCAGCCGATCCCTGCACAACGGTGACCACCTGATTCCAGGTGGCATGAACCACGCGATAGGTCTTCAAGGTGGCACGTGATTTGGTACGGGCATTCACAAAGGCTTTGAACTCCGTTTTGAAGCAGATCTCCTGAATCCATTGCCCCCCTGAATCAAGCCTCTCGATGCAATACATCAGACAAATGTCGTTAAAAACATCACAACCGCAAAACTTTTGCTGAGCACAGAATCAAAAGGTGTAGTTCGGGATTGGGGCAAGAAAAAGCCCCCGCGGTTAACGGAGGCTCAGGTGGTGTGAGGAGTCGACGTTTTTTTTACAAAGGCCGACACTGTTTTCATAGCCTGATTTCACCGCGGCAGCACCACCAGCCACAAAGCTTTATCGGCTCAAAAATAAAGAAGACTGTCGCGACAGCGCTGGAGGGCCTCACGAACAGCGATCAGCGCAGCTTCATTAGGTCGTTGCAGTCCGGCAGGCACAACAACCAAATCATCTGGATCCAACCGGACCCTTGCCGAGAACCAGGTGCCATGCCCTGGCATAGATGCACGGCAGATCGGCTCCTGCATGTCATCCAAACGGCGCTCGATCAACCAACCGTCCACACGGTCTAAGGGCTGGAACGCCGTTGCCCCAAAGGCAACAGGCGAAATCAGGATCAGCAGCAACACACGCACTGGCTGCATCACAACGCTGGGGCGGCGGAAGCACACCCATCGTCACAGAGAACACCGGTTCGGCAGGGCCATTGCGTTAGAAGGGCGGCGTCGAGAAATCGTCGATGCCGTTATTTCGCTGTGAGGGATGCTCGATGCGCATCGAACGATCGATGGAGGCCTACTGGCGCAACAAGGGGAAATTGCTGTGCTCCTCATGCCTAGACCGCCAGGACATGCCTCTAAAAACGACCGAGGACGGCCACAAGGATGGATCTTCCGGATTCCGTGACAACAGCAACAAAAGCTGACGCCATCTGTGGAAATGATGGCTGGGAAATTCTTTCCCGAACCATGGGCTTCCTCGCCGTCGCCGGATGCATGCTCCTGGCCACAGCCATGTCTGCTGCACTCACCACCAAACCCTCAAAAGCCTGAGCGATCTGTACGCAACTCACAAACATCAAAGAAACCGGGCATGGCCCGGTTTCTTTTTTGGCTCGACGCTGATGTGCAGATCAATCACAACGGAGGCATCACGGCACTCCTATAGCCATGGCTCTTTTCTTTCACCAAAGAGATTTAGAAGTGCAAAACAAGCGTGCAAGGGGAACCCGCGTGGCTGTAGATCCTTGATCCAACGAAGGATTTCCATGGCGAACATCAGTCGCATCTGCGCCACCTCCAAGGGCACAACAATTGATGCCATCGGCCAGGGCCGTTATCGCGTCTGCAATCGTCAGGAGGTGTGCTCAGAAGTAGAAGGCCTTTGGCAGGCCTATGAGACCCTGCGGCGCCAAGAACAATCCTTAGGTTGATCCACGCAATCAAGAATAGGTATCAACACTTACAGCGCCACTTTGTTCAGTACGTAACACTTAGTGCACCCCGGTGAGGGGTAATGCGTCGACTCCGGGAGGGCTTAGGGAACCCTCCTTTTTCATGCGTGGTCTTCAGAGGTTCAGGCTTCCTGCGCTGTCATCGCCGAACTCCAAATACAGACACCGGGCGTCTTCAGCCCGCCCGCAATCAATCAGGTGTTGAACCCGTTCACGCCACCATTGCGACACACCAGAACTCAACTCTTTGTTGGGCAGACCTCCGAAAGATTCACTCACAGCAATCATTCTTGTTGAACAACGCTAAGGAAGGTGATTGATGCACCGATTCGGGTTGTTACCTGCTGTTAGCAGCTGTTGTTACTCAACCGAATCGTTCTGCACAACCAGCCACACCAATCATTTGTAGCGGTTCACACTCCGAAGAGCATCAAAGCCGCACACAGTGAAATTGCGGATGAAACCTAGGGTTCCGATCTCCACACAGGGATGCCTGGTCCAAGAGGTTTCCACCGGCTTTGCCGGTTGCACGGAGGGATAAAAGCCCGGGAGACCGCCCTAACGCACACTCCCTTGTTTGATGCCATCCCCATCGGACCCCTCGGGGGCCTTCCAGCGTTCGCATCCCAGCGAAGGCATCCAGGCACTCGAAAAAGAACGCAAACTTCCACTCACCGGCTGGCAGCAAGAAGTTGACCAGGCCAAACGCTTCGGGCTCGAAGCAGCCGAAAGCATTGTTGACCGCAACATCTCCACCTTCTCCAGAGGTGAGCTGCCGCATTTCGCCGGCATCAACACCTTTATGAAGGCGCCCTACTTGGAAGACGTGAACCAAGTGGGCAACTACGACGTCGCCATCGTTGGCGTTCCCCACGACTGCGGCACCACCTACCGGCCCGGAACGCGCTTCGGCCCTCAAGGCATTCGACGAATTTCAGCGCTTTACACCCCTTACAACTACGAAATGGGGGTGGACCTGCGCGAACAAATCACCCTCTGCGATGTGGGTGACATCTTCACGATCCCGGCGAACAACGAAAAGAGCTTCGACCAGATCTCCAAAGGCATCGCCCACGTGTTTTCAAGCGGCGCCTTCCCGATCATCCTCGGTGGCGACCACTCGATCGGTTTCCCCACGGTGCGTGGGGTCTGCCGTCATCTCGGCGACAAAAAAGTGGGGATCATCCATTTCGATCGCCACGTCGACACCCAGGAGATCGACCTGGACGAGCGGATGCACACCTGCCCGTGGTTCCATGCCACAAACATGGCCAATGCGCCGGCAGAAAATCTGGTGCAGCTGGGCATTGGTGGCTGGCAAGTGCCTCGGGAAGGAGTCAAGGTCTGTAGGGAGCGGAGCACCAATGTGCTCACGGTGACCGACATCACCGAAATGGGGCTGGAAGCCGCAGCCCAGTACGCCATTGAGCGAGCCACTGATGGCACGGACTGCGTTTACATCTCCTTCGACATTGACTGCATCGATGCCGGCTTCGTGCCGGGAACTGGCTGGCCCGAGCCGGGTGGACTGATGCCGCGGGAAGCCCTCAAGCTGCTCGAGCTGATCGTGCGAAACGTTCCCGTCTGCGGTCTGGAAATTGTTGAGGTATCACCGCCTTACGACATCAGTGACATGACCTCCCTGATGGCTACCCGTGTGATTTGCGACACCATGGCTCACCTTGTGGTGAGCGGTCAGTTGCCCCGCAAAGAGAAGCCGGATTGGATCAGCGATACCTGCAACATGAACGTTGATCAGAAGTGGAGATAGGCCATGCATGAAGTCGACATGACCAAGTGCCTGCTGATCTCCCTGAATGAATGGCGAAACCGTCGCGAGGACACCTCTGCGATGGTCGAAACCGTTCACCTCGATGTTGGGCGATTCACCTGCGTTGAACCCGATCAGCTGGTGACCACCTACAACGCTGCAGTGCAAGGAACCTGGCTGGATGGATCCCGGCTCACGATCACGGAAATCCCCTTTGTGGGCCGCTGCTTGATCTGCAATGACACCTACGACCCCGTGCCCGAAAACGCCTACCGCTCTCCCTGCTGCGATCACCCGCTAGAGGAGATCGTCAGCGGTAGGGAATTACGCATCCGCAGCATCGATTACCGCAGCGATGCCGCTGCTGCCCTTGAGTCCGTTCCAATCCAGCGTCAGCGCTGAAACCAATACCCCCTTTTTTGCCATGCATATGCCTCTTGAGGACACCCTCGGCCTCAACCTGCTTGCAGCCAACACCCATCAGGCCGAACACAACAACGAGCATTTCCAGAGCTGGGATCTGCTTTGCCTCAACCTGATGAGCAGCCCGGGCGCCGGCAAAACCGCCTTGCTCGAGCGTTCCCTTCCAGCTTTGGCTCGCGAACTCAGCATGGCCGTGCTGGAAGGCGACATGACCACCCAACTGGATGCCGACCGCTTGGAAGCCGTTGGCATCCCGGTCGTCCCCATCACCACAGGCAGAGCCTGCCACCTTGATGCGGCAATGGTGAGTGGTGGCCTGAAGTTGCTGCAACAGCGGCTGGATCCTTCCGCGCTGGATTTGCTGCTCGTGGAGAACGTGGGCAACCTGGTCTGCCCGGCGGAATTTGACGTTGGGGAACACAACAAAGTGGCGTTGCTGAGCGTTACCGAGGGCGACGACAAGCCGCTCAAGTACCCCCTGATGTTCCGCAACGCGGATGTGGTGCTGATCACCAAGGTGGATCTTCTGCCCCACCTGCCTGTGGATGTTGCGGCAATCCGCCGCAACATCCACAGCATCAACCCCAACGCCACGGTGATTGAGGTCTCCGCCCTCACAGGCGAAGGCCTGGATGCCTGGCACATCTGGGTGCGGCAAGCCCTCGCCAGCCGGACCGCAACAGCCCCTGCTCTGGCCACCGCCTGAGCACATCAATCCAACGTCTTGTTCCTCACGCCCATGCCATGACCAAACAACTACGCAACCTTCTCTTCGCCGGCCTTGCAATCATGCTGGCCGTCGCCTGCTCCAAACCCTCTACCCCGACGGTGGGCGGCACACCGATCGTTTTGGGATACAGCAACTGGGCCGGATGGTGGCCGTGGGCCATTGCCGTAGAGGAAAAGCTGTTCGAAAAGAACGGCGTGAATGTGGAGATGAAGTGGTTCGACGGCTATGTGCAATCGATGGAAACCTTCGCCGCAGGCAAGATCGACGGCAACTCCCAAACCTTGAACGACACCATTTCCTTCCTACCGGGTGAGAACGGCGGTGAAGTGGTGGTTCTGGTGAATGACAATTCTGCTGGCAATGACCAGATCATCGCCGACGCCTCCATCACATCCATCGCCGATCTCAAAGGTAAGACCGTTGCTGTTGAGGAAGGCGTCGTGGACGACTACCTCCTCAGCCTTGCCCTCAAGGATGCTGGCCTTAGCCGCGACGACGTGGTGATCAAAGGCATGCCCACCGATCAGGCAGCCACTGCCTTCGCGGCCGGTCAGGTGGATGCCGTTGGGGCCTTCCCTCCTTACACCGGCACCGCGATGCAGCGTGAAGGCGCTCAGGTGATCGCCAGCTCTAAGGAATACCCCGGTGCAATTCCTGATCTGCTCACCGTCAGCGGTGATCTGATCAAGGACCGTCCCGATGATGTGCAGAAGATCGTGAAGACCTGGTGGGACGTTCGCGAGTTCATGGAGAAGAACCCCGAAAAATCCGAGGCGATCATGGCCAAGCGTGCCGGCATTCCCACCGAGGAATACGAGCAGTACAAGGACGGCACCCGCTTCTTCTCCATCGAGGAGAACCTCGAGGCCTTCAGCGATGGTGAGGGTATGAAGTTCATGCCATTCGCCGCTGACTCGATGGCCGACTTCATGGTTTCAGTGGGCTTCATCCCTGAGAAACCAGACATGAGCAAGCTGTTTGACGACAGCTTCATCAAGAAGGTCGCCGCCTCCTGATGACTGCCACGGCCGCCGCTGCCAGCAAGGGGAGAAGCACTGGTCTTCTCTCCCTCCTCACCCTTGGTGCCATGCCATCCAAGGCAGTGCGTGGCGGTCTGCAGGTGGCATCACTGCTGGTGCCCCTCCTGCTCTGGACCGCCATCGCCTCCCTTGGCCTGGTGGATGAAAAGTTCCTGCCCTCACCGCAGGCAGTGTTCCGCTCCCTGGCCTCCATGGCCGAGAGCGGAATCCTTTTTCAAGACATCGTCGCCAGCACCGGCCGTGTGTTCGGAGGATTTCTTTTGGCCACACTTCTGGCGGTACCGATCGGCATCTGCATGGGGGTGTACCCGGCGATCTGCGCCATCTGCGAGCCGCTGATCGCCATGCTGCGTTACATGCCTGCAGCGGCCTTCATCCCTCTGCTGATCATCTACCTGGGCATCGGCGAGGAGCCGAAAATCGCTCTGATTTTTCTCGGCACCATTTACTTCAACATCCTGATGGTGATGGATGCGGTGAAGTTCGTTCCGAAGGAACTCATTGAAACCACCCTCACCCTGGGTGGTCGCAGTCGGCAGGTGCTGGTGCAAGTCGTTGCCCGCTACAGCCTGCCCAGCATCATCGACACATTGCGAATCAACATCGCAACCTCCTGGAACCTCGTTGTGGTGGCTGAGCTAGTGGCCGCGGAAGTGGGCCTCGGCAAACGCATACAGCTCGCTCAGCGCTTTTTCCGTACCGATCAGATTTTCGCCGAGTTGATCGTCCTTGGCTTGATCGGCTTCGCCATCGACATGGGATTCCGGCTGTTGCTGCGTCTCAGCTGCAAATGGGCGGTGTGAGCCATGGAACTGATCGTTAACAACCTCAGCAAGCGTTTCGGGGAGAAATTGATCCTTGATCACTTGTCGTTCTCCATGCAATCCGGAGACTTCATGGCCCTGGTGGGCAGCTCTGGGTCTGGGAAGAGCACGATTCTGCGGCTGATCGCTGGTCTGGATCACCCGAGTAGCGGCAACATCGCTGTCGATGGCACACCCGTATCCGGCCCTGGGCCAGACAGGGGCATGGTGTTTCAGAAATACAGCCTCTATCCCTGGCTGAACGCCGCTGAGAACGTTGCCTTCGGGATGCGACTCCAGCGGATGAAAGCAGCAGAGATCAAGGAGCGAACCGCCTATTTCCTCGAAGTGGTTGGGCTCAGTGACGCCGCCACAAAATTGCCGCGCGAACTGTCGGGGGGAATGCAGCAGCGGGTAGCCATCGCGCGGGCCCTCGCCACCAACCCCAGCATCCTGCTGCTGGACGAACCCTTCGGTGCTCTGGATTTACAGATCCGTGAATCGATGCAGGACTTCCTTCTCAAGCTCTGGCAACGAACAGGTTTGACAGTTCTGCTGATTACCCACGACGTGGAAGAAGCTTTGGTGTTGGCCCAGCGCGTTCATGTGCTTGCCCCCAATCCAGGGCGAATCATCCGCTCCCTCGATGTTGATCTCGATAAAACCGATTTTGATCAGCTGCGCCTAAGCAGCGACTTCCTCTCAATGCGTCGGACCCTCTCCGCCACGATGCGAGAGCTGGAGCCGGCACTGTCCTGAGTGAAACCGTGTTGAATCAGCCGTTCCTTCCAGCATCGCTGTACCGCGGCGTCGCGATGCACCAATGGGACAGCCACACCTACGCCAACTATTACTGGCATCCAGTTGCAGGTATCGGCTACCTCCATCCAGGAGAGGTACTGGAAGTCACCATCCTGGATCAGCCACTTCTGCTCACTTGGCCTAAAGGTGAACAGCCCCGTGCTTTTCGCAACCGATGTCCCCATCGCGGTGTTGCATTCCGGCCAGGGGCCGAAACAGGGCAGCCCTGTCGGCGCCTAATCTGCCCTTATCACGGCTGGACCTACAACCTGCGCGGGGAACTGCTGGCGGCGGCACGAGAAGCAGAATTTGAGCAGAACTTTGACCGGCAGGAATGGGGGTTGCAAGAGCTTGCCTGCCGCATTGATGGCCCACTGATCTGGATCGCTTTGAGCGACCAGGCCCTAACGCTCGAGGAGCAGCTGCAGCTGATTCATACCGAAGCCGGAGGCGCCTGGAACTCTGCATCCGATCTGTTGCGGCAGAGCCGAAGCAACCTGGCCTGCAATTGGAAGATCGCCAACGACAACACACTTGACGACTACCACGTCGCCATTGCCCATCCGACAACGCTGCACCGCGAACAAGGGCCAGTGCGGGATTATCGCCATCGCTTCAGCCGCCACAACAACCTTCTGGAAACTCCTCACCCAGACGGTGGACGCTTCCTTACCTTCGGGCTGCCGCCATGGAGCCATCTTCTGGTCTGGCCAGACGGACGGTTGGCGTTTCTGGAATTTATGCCCGATCGAGCCGATCGCTGCACGATGCAATTGCGCTTGTTCGCAACCAGCGACGCCATGGATTCAGCCTCAGCCGACGCTTGGCTGAGGGAAATGCTCACCTTTCTGGAAGAAGACAAGGCTTTGGTTGAATCAGCACAGCAGGGATATCAAGACGATTTCAAGCCAGGGCCACCGCATCGGCTGGAACGAAGGATCCTGCACTGGCAGGGTCTCTACCGAGAACGGTTGGGATCAGCAGGAATCAGCATTGTGGATCGCAGCCAGGAGGCCATCTCTGCATTGAGGAGCTGAACATCCGCAAGAGGTTCAGCTGTGAATGGATGAAGCGGCATATAGCCATCGGGGCCGAACTCTGGCGTCATCGTGATCGGCTGTTCGGGCCTTGCGCTCTTATCAAGGAACAACTGCCAACAGCGGCGATGACTCTCGAGGGCCTCGGCCCATTCCGGTGCGAAAGGGTGGCTGACTGAGGGCCCCTGAGCATGGCCGATGCGGGCATGGATGTGATCAACCCGAGCGGCCATCGCTTGAATGGGGGGCAGCTCAGGCGACATCATCCGTTCCGATACCGCACACCAGTGACTCAGATCCGCTGTGAGCCGAAGGCGTGGATGGCGGGCCAGCCAGGCCGGCATGCGCCAGGGGTCGAACAGAGAACGACTGCGATGCGTCTCGAGCGTCACCGGAATGGAACAGGAATCGATCTGATCCAGAACGCTGTCAAGAAAGCGATGCTGCTCGACCTCATCCCAGCTGTCGCTGCCGGTGATCAGAGTGATCTTGAGAGGGGCCAGCCCCATGGCCCGCTCCAAGCCGCGCTGAATTTGATCAAGATGCTGTGATGGAGAGCCATTGAGATCGGGGGTGTAATCCCCCCCGGTAACAATTTCAAGAATCAGATGCTGTTTTGCATCCGAGACGCAGCGTCGGATCGCTTCTGGATTAAGGGCCTCGAGACAGGGGTGGTCGAGATTGACTTCTAAGCCATCAAACCGATCGCTTTCCGCCGATGAACATGCCTGTTCCAGGGACGCCGTCCAGCCCCACAGTGTTTTGAACAGCAGCAACCTTGAGCTGCTCAATGGATCTCTGTAAACACCTGCGGCTGGATACCGAGATAAACCGCTTCGCGGAAGAGAGCCCGCTTGGCCTTGGCATCACGGTTCTGTTCTGCCAACCGGAAGCGCTCACGCAAGGATGCGATCAACGAGGTCTGACGTGGGTTGCCCGGAGCGCCGGGAACAGAGCTGGTCACCACCAGAGCACGATTTCGGCCTCAGTATGAAGGGGCATCACCCAAAGGTGTTGCCATTCCACCCCCAACAGCTCGCCTGCACATCTTCAAAACCGATGTACACCCGGTTGGAAGGGATTCCTGTGCGTGCCTGGATCAGTTCACAGAACGCAGCTGTCATCGCTGGTGGACGAAGGGCACCGATCGATTTCACCTCCACGTAGGCACAGGGCTCGTGGCTGCCGGCGAAGGTCATCGGCACGCCTGTCTCCAGGAGCGTCATCACGTAGGCCTCCGGCTTGCCCGTCTGGTTGGCCAACTCGTAGGAAAGCTCCTGCAGCAAAGCCGATCCATCCTTCAGCGCCGGCAGCGATGTGCGCACGTTGATGAGGGGCATTGCGGCAAGAAAGCTAGACAAAGCTTGGCACTCTCCAACAGCCAGTGCCAAGCATGACTAGCGATCAACCTCAAACATTTCCAAAAGGAAAGATCATCAATCTGAACAGCGTGCCTCAAAAGAAAGCTCGTAAGTTCACTAACAAAGTGATCAGTGCCATGATCCTTCTTCATATCTTTGGTCTGGGAGATGTTCTGCGACGTTTTGAACTCGAGCAGATCACAGGTCTGAAATTGATGGGCTTTAGGCCACTCAGCCTCGACGAGTTGATGCATTGGTCACAACACATTGCCGATCAACAAAACTGGGATGTTGATTCGATTCGGCAAGATGTCATAAGCATTTGGCTTGATCAAGCGGAAGACATCACCTGCTGGAGACAGCGACTGGATCGGGCGCCGGCCGAAGTGGAACTGCTGGCAGGCATTGGCGATCAGAACACATGGAGAGATCATTGGGAAGGCATGCTGCGCCAAACACCGCGTGCCGGCTGGCAATAACGAGCAAATTCAATGACAATCTGCCCACCGATCAGCGGCCGCGAACAGGACGTTGCGGCCTTGATGCTGAAGCCACGTCAGGCCTGGTCAACCAGCCCGATCAAGTTTGAGCAACTTCGTTCGGGATTTGCCTGTGCTCTGCACATGCACCAACCGACGGTGCCAGCGGGAGCGGGCAACACATTGATTTCCCATCTTCAGTACATGCTGGATCACCCCAACGAAGGTGATAACCACAACGCTGAACCCTTCGCGCATTGCTACCGCCGTCTTGCCGAGCTCCTGCCAGAACTGATCAACGAGGGCTGCGCCCCAAGAATCATGCTCGACTATTCCGGCAATCTGCTGTGGGGAATCGAACAGATGGGGCGTCGCGATATCGGCGACGCACTTCATTACTTGGCCTGTGATCCCCTGATGCAGGAGCACGTGGAATGGCTTGGAACGTTTTGGAGTCATGCCGTTGCCCCATCAACACCGATCCCAGACCTGAAACTGCAGATCAGCGCCTGGCAACAGCAGTTCGAGGCCTGTTTCGGCAGAGCAGCATTGGAACGCGTCAAGGGATTTTCCCCACCGGAGATGGCACTACCGAACCATCCCGACACCTTGTTCGAATTTGTCAAAGCCCTGAAAGATGCCGGATATCAGTGGCTTTTGGTCCAGGAGCACAGCGTCGAGCGCATCGACGGCAGCCCACTGCAGCGCGACCAGTGCTTTGTTCCCAATCGGCTTGTTGCCAGGAACAGCAAAGGCGAGGAAACCTGCATCACGGCGCTCATCAAGACCCAGGGCTCAGACACCAAGCTGGTGGGGCAAATGCAGCCTTATTACGAGGCGCTGGGCTGCGACCGCCAACAGCTCGGCGAGGTCGATGTGCCATCGCTCGTCAGCCAGATTGCCGATGGAGAAAACGGGGGCGTGATGATGAATGAATTCCCTGAGGCGTTCCGTCAGGCCAATCGCCAAATCCGTGACAACCCCAATGGCACCGTTGCCATCAACGGCAGTGAATACATCGAAGCCCTTGAGCGGAGCGGGGTGAATCCCAGCCACTTCCCGACCATTCAGGCTGTTCAGCAACACCGCCTCTGGAGAGAGGCCGGGGACAACGCCACTGCAGACGGTATTCAGAGCGCGATCAACAGGCTGAGTGCCGCCGATGCCGGCTTCAACATGGAGGGTGCGTCTTGGACCAACAACCTCAGCTGGGTGGAGGGTTACGCCAATGTGCTGGGCCCCATGAATCAACTGAGTGCTCAGTTTCATGCGCTGTTTGATCAGACAGTCGACAGAGACTCCTCGATCACCTGCACGCAGGCCTATCAAGAGTCGCTACTCCATGTACTGCTGCTGGAAACCAGCTGTTTTCGGTACTGGGGGCAAGGCGCTTGGACCGATTACGCCCACGAGATCCATCGCCGCGGAAACGAACGCCTCAGTCAGGAGGATTGTTCCAAGCTGTGCAGCTAAGCGGCCAAAGCCGTGAACCAAAAACTGAGAAACGCTTTACAGAGCGTTACATGCGTGTAACGTGGACGCAGTAGCAGGTCAAGCCATGGGCGACTACACGACGGCGATCATCGCCATGGTTGGCATTGGTGTTGTGCTCACCGGAGCTGTCGTGTTCGCCTTGATGCAACCCAGCGACCTCCCCCCTATCGACGAGAACCGCAACTAATCATGGGGATCGCGACTGAGCTTTTGATGGCTATTACTGAAATCGGGATCGCACTTTTGGTCGCGATGTCTCTTCCTGTCGCCGAGTCACCGAACTGATACTCAGGCGACACCTTTCAAGCGAAACTCAAGGTAAATCGAGGCTGCATCCCTCTCTCGATCAAGTTCGACTAAATCGCTGCATCTTGATTGCATCCAGCCATCTGTCTCTCCCCAGATTTCAAGCCGATAACGTCGTTCGAGATTTTGTCCGGATCCTTCCATTGCTTCACTACGAGCTTCCCTAAAACGTAGTGAATTGATGATGACATTGTTTTGGATGTCAACGTTTACCCACCGAGGTGTTTCAGAGTTGATGCCCAGGAGCCAAAGAACTCGGCACGTTGAGTAAGTCTTGTTCAAGATCACGCAGCAGAAGCGCCAGCCCCACCCCCATCAGTGCGAGAGCAGCACCTCGCTCCTGATCGCCAGCAGCCTCAACAGATCGAGCGAGCTCAAGATGTTGCGACCAGGAAAAGTGCATGAAAACCATCAATCAATCCCATCCTGAGAAATAACCAGACGAGACAGACCAAAAAGCGACAACAGGCAATGCTCTGTCATCAAAACCATGTATGCAGCAGAACACATCCGACCTGAAACGTACCTGTTGTTACGACGACGCAGGAGCAGACCGATAATTTGAGCCCAACTTGCCGACGTCACCATGGAGCCCATTGCTCTGACACTTGGCCAACAGTTCGACTTGGAACAGCGGACTCGAGACATCAGCACGATCACAGATGTCAAAGAGCTTCAGGAGATGAGCAAAGACCTGCTCTTGGCATGGCAGAAGGAGATCGCACGCTCACGGGCGGCAGCCAGCTCACAACGCAAATAACGTTTGATTAAAGTTGTCGCACTTCTTGGGTGAGCTGTGAACCTAAGTCTGACTCAGCAATTCGAAGCTGAATCGATCAAGCGATCCATCGATGACACCAATGACCTGGAAACGTTGAAAACCCTTGCCAGAGAACTTGCTGATCTTTACGTGCGACAGAGAGCAGCAACAGCATGGGTGATTGCTGAGCGTTAGCCGCTACACCTTGCTGTCTTTGCGCCAGCGTCGTTCCAAGCGCTGACGGGCTTCATCAACAGTTTGTTGATTGAAATGGGCAGCTTTCTTGCGGTAAGGACGCGTTATCGACCAAAACTTGACGGCAGAAGCAAACGCCACAACCAACCAGGCCAGCACAATCCAGCTTGGATTCGACATCGTCTCCCACGCATCATCACCATGATGGCGAAGCTGGTGCCCATCAGCTCTGTCGGACCTCCAACCAGCACAAACGTGGATCCTGAAGCTCGTCAACTCGTGATCAGCCAGCTTGTGGTGATTGCAATGCCGGTAGGAACCCTGTTCGGGGTCTGGCTTTGGATGCTCAACTGGAGCGGTCGTTCCCGCAGAGACCAGTGACCTTTCTTGCCGGCCTACTGGCTCCAATCCTGATGTTGTTCCATCTCGTCGGCCCCGTTCCTGCCGATTTGGGAGTCAGCAACGGTGAGCTCCGTGCTTGCAAGACGACCGCTCACTGCGCAAGGGAAGTCTGGACGAGCTCCGATCCAACCGCAGATTTCAACAAGCTGAACACGCTGGTTCGGCAGAGGCCCCGAATGGTTGTCGTCAACGAGAGGGAGGCCTACTTCCATGCGGAGGCAAGCAGCGCATTCTTCGGCTTCATTGACGACCTAGAAGTATTCGCAGACGAGGACAAGAGCCAGATTCAGGCACGCTCCGAGTCTCGGATTGGTGACTCTGACCTTGGTGTGAATACCGCAAGGATTTCGGAGCTGCGGTCGGCCCTAGAGCGCTGAAGGATCCTCACACTTTGGCTCGACGCATATTGCGCACATCCAAGATCAACTCCTTAATCCCCGCCACGAATCCGACAGCAGCTATCACCACAATGCCTGCGACTAGCACAGTTTCCAAAAGCGCGCGAGGGTCAAACCAATCAGACACGGCATGAACCAATGATCTGAACTCGTATTAGCCAGAGCCCGATAAAATGCCACGACGTGGCGCGATCGAACAACACAAAACGTCAGACATGCACGACATCATCTGCCCCAACTGCAACACAGCCTTCAAGGTGGATGAAGCCGGCTATGCCGACATCCTGAAACAGGTCAGAGATAGAGACTTTGAACAACAACTGAATAAACGACTTGCACTGGCGGAACAGGACAAGCGCAATGCCATCGAATTGGCCATTGCCAAAAAAGACACAGAAATGCAGACGCTTGAAGCCCAACTTAAGCAAAATGCGATGCATCAAGAATTAGCGATTAAAGATGCTGTCAATAAAGCCGAGAAGCAACGAGATCGCATCGCCGCCGAACTACAGCAAATGCGTGAACAACAGGCGACACAGCAACGCCTCGCAGAGACCAAATTCGCCAAAGAGATGCAGGCGGTGACGCTTCAGAAAGATAGTGAGCTTCGTGATTTGCAGTCACAGCTGAATGCCGGTTCGATGCAACAGCAGCTAGCAGTGAATGAAGCGGTGAGCACGGTTGAAAAGCAACGAGATGCTCTCCAAAGCGCTTTAAACGAAACAGAGCTGAAGCATCAACTGGAATCACAATCGCTCAAGGAACGCTATGAAACCCAGCTCAGTGACCGAGATCAAGCCATAGAACGACTGCGCGACATGAAAGCGCGACTCTCCACCAAAATGGTGGGAGAAACCCTTGAACAGCACTGCGAAACCGAATTCAACCGCATTCGTGCTGCTGCTTTCCCGAAGGCCTACTTCGAAAAAGACAACGATGCGCGCAGTGGTAGCAAAGGCGATTATATCTTCCGCGACCAAGACGAACTCAACAATGAAATCATCTCAATTATGTTTGAGATGAAAAACGAAGCCGACACAACAGCCACCAAGAAGAAAAACGAGGATTTTCTCAAAGAGCTCGATAAAGATAGAAATGAAAAGAACTGCGAGTATGCAGTTCTTGTATCGCTCCTCGAGCCCGAAAATGAGTTGTATAATTCAGGAATTGTTGATGTTTCTCATCGCTATACAAAAACCTACATCATTCGGCCACAGTTTTTTATTCCATTTATTACATTGCTGCGCAATGCTGCCCTGAAATCGCTTGAGTACAAGGCAGAGCTTGCTCTTGTAAAAGCTCAGAATATTGATGTAACTAACTTCGAGAACGATCTCGAAACCTTCAAAACGGCATTCTCACGAAACTACGACCTTGCCTCGAGACGCTTCCAAACCGCGATTGATGAAATCGATAAATCCATTGATCATCTCCAAAAAACCAAGGATGCGCTGATGGGAGCTGATCGAAATCTTCGCCTCGCCAATGACAAAGCGCAGGATGTCACCGTTAAAAAGTTGACCCGCAGAAATCCAACGATGGAAGCCAAGTTTGCCGATTTAGAAAATTCAGCTGACCAACAATCCGCCTAAACGATGCCTTCCAGCCCACGCGACCGCATTGGCGAGGTTTACGGCAAGCTCACTGTCGTGCGCGCTTCCGAACGTCGAACCAAAGCAGGGAACGTTTACTGGTGGTGCCGCTGCAGCTGTGGAGCGGAGCGAGAGGTACCCAGCGACAAATTGTCGCTCAACACAGCGCGTCGCAAACCCACCGTGAACGCTTGCGAGCGTTGTGCGAGAGAACTCCAGATTGAAGGGGTTTATCGCAAAAACGATCGTGAGGAAAAAGAACGCCGCGAAGCAGCTGTTGAGGCCAGATCGAAATTGGCAGGACAAGTTCCCGAGCGCTGGCTGAAGCTGCCCCTCACTGATGCTCATGCTCGAGAGCAAGGGAAAAAACTCTTTTTTCGCGGAACCACCTGCCTTCGTGGACACTTGGCGCCTTATCGCATCAACGGCGGCTGCTTGGCTTGTTCTGGTCAGACGCCATCTGCGGCAAATTCGCCATCAACCAGGCCCACAGGGTCATAATTGCGGCACCGAATGCCAATAATGCTAGGAGTTTGGATTCCATTAAAGAAAGTCGAAATCGTCTTCAGAGTCACCAGAAAATGCATTCATAACGAGTGCAGAAAAAGGGACAAATACGGCTGCAAGCACAAGTATTTCCACGGGCTTTAGAGAGGTCGACTCAACATAACTGGGTTTACTTTACAAAAAGTCATCAGCGCTACCGTTCCGCTGGGGTGAGTTCAAATACTCAATTATCTGCCGTCATAGGCATTTCACTCTGTTGTCAGCCGTGAGGGCCGAATCAGACTGAGCTAAGTCGCAAGACGAAGATGCCAAAGATGCTTAGAGCCGCCTCGGAAAGAATCCGCAGCCTGCTGAAGCCGCCGGTTCAACAGAGCATTTCCGAAGACCGGCTCCGCAATGATCGGCAGAGCTACTTCGCCATGACCCGAGCCCTGATCGATGCCCAGCTCGAATGGCGTGATCCTGAACTCACCTCACGCTTGTGGCAAGAGGTGGTCGACCGTGACATGGATCGTGGTCGCATCCTTCAACTCCTCTTCAGCGGTGAGGCACCCCATGACGACGAAGCTCTACAAAGGTCTGACATGGCCTATCTCCAGCTGATCGATCCCAAAGATCCCTGAAGGAGCCTTCCTTCAAATCTCAAACACGGTCCCCAGAAGCATGGCGGGATGGGTGGACTCTCCTGCTGTGCTGCGTTCGAGTTGAACCGCCATGACGCAATGGGCAAGGAATCGAACTGCCGATAGAACAGCCAGGCCAATGCACAGGGGGCAGTGCGTGATGCTCAAGACGAAGACCTGCTGAAGGTGATGGACCTATCCCAAAGCAGAAGCGTGGAAGCGCCACCATCTCTTCAACAAGCGTCACGCAAAAGGATGCAGGCAGCAAAGCAGTCCATAGGTCTTAAAGCCGAAGCGGGGCATCAGACCGTTGAGCCACTGCTGAATTGCTGAGCGCGTTTCGAGCTGACTCGCCAAGGCTTGTCACGCCTGGCAGGGGGGGGATGGCTGTTAAAGTCGATGTTTATTGCTCTCTTTCGGGGAACGGATGAGTCAGGTCACAGTCGGCGAGAACGAAGGTATTGAATCCGCGTTGCGTCGCTTCAAACGCTCCGTCGCCAAAGCCGGCATCTTTTCTGATCTGCGTCGGATCCGTCACCACGAAACCCCCGTTGAGAAGTACAAGCGCAAGCTGAAGCAACGCTCCCGCAACCGCCGCCGCTGATCCGGCAATCTCGATTAGACAAAACGGGCCCCAGGGCCCGTTTTTTATGAGCCATCAATTGCCCCTAACAGACACCGCCGAGGGAATCGGTTTCACCAGAAACGTCCAAGGCTTGTGTACTGCTTGAACCGCACGTCTCCTATGGGCGGAATGTCACGGTACGTCTCTGTTTTCGCCAGACTTAATCAACGCTTTAGACCGACAAAAACCACCCGATGGTGTTGTTCAACCCATTTTGTCCCATCAGTGCAGCAAAAATTGCCGGCCTGAAGTCCACCATCGTCTTGCTGTTGGTGTTGCTGATGAAGTCAAAACTGCTTCGAATCAAAATGTCTCTTCTGGGCTCTTTTCTGGGATTCGCCATGTTGGTGGGCTTCCTGTTGAGCGCTGGAGTTTTGACAGTGATCAGCGGCGGAGCCATTGCCTACGCCGCCATCCAGAACCGGAGCAACTGAGTCATGCGTAATCGTCTTCCCTTCTTCAGTGGTCTTGCTCTGGCAACACTCGGTGTTTCAGGCCTGGCCGGTGGAGGTCTGCTTTGGAATTTTCAGGGTCGCACTTTGGGGCTCGGCAGCACCGTGACATCGTTGGTGTTTTTGGGGATCAGCTTTGTATTGCTGAGGCCTGAACCGAGAGTCCTACCCGTTGCAGCCAGCGAAGACACGCAGCCGCTCAAAGTCAGAGCACCTCAGGCTTCACTCCTCGGCTTGATCCTCGCCACCATCGGAACCCTTGGCATGGCTTGTTCGGGGCTGCTTTGGAATTTTCAGGGCCTGGCGTTTGGACTCACTGGCACCCTGACTGCCGCAGTCGCTCTTCTGCTGAGTCTTGTCTTTCTATGGCCCCTCGGCTCAACCAAACTGACCGGACAAGGTGACACCTCGCCTGTTGAAATCAAGCCAATCAAGGTGGAAGCGGTTTCGCAAAACCCAACACTTACACCGACCACTGCTGAAGCCATTGCCGAAGTGTTGGCAGCTGAACAGAAAGAGCGTTCAGAACCGAAACTCGTGAATTACGCCCCTCTGCATCTTCTTCCAGGGCAACGTTTATCAACACGTGCCAGACGGGGAGGAAGTTCTCTTGGTCGTTATCGTTCGATGGCTAAAGACCTTTTCCGGAGCTGACGTCTCTCCAAACATTTCGGAGTTGGCGATGCCAGGGAGTGATGTTGACATCACGTCGATGTTCTCTCTTTAACGATCCATCAACACTGAATCCAGCTTCTTCCATGTCTCGTCGGAGTCGTCGGGTGATAGGGATAAGCAAAATTGACAAAACTAACGCCGCAAGCAATAAAAAAGGAAGTAGCGAAAGCAGCCAAATAGTGCTCACCAGAGTGATCGTTGCGGCAAGGCCGGTTTTCAGCCAACGAGGCATGTTTATTCCCCGTTGGCCAGGCAGCTGTTTCATGTTTCAGGGTGTTCACTCAGTTGGTAAAAGATCCTCTCAAGTTCACGGCGAAAAGCCGTGGAACTGAGTGGTTCCCCTAAGCGTCTGCGACGTCTTTGTCTCAGCATGACTCCAATCCAACTGATCTGCAGTGCAATCAGGAGAGAGGAGATGATCAGAAAGGGTGTCGCGAAATCATTCCACTCCATCCTTGCTCAATAACTGGATTGAGGCAGGGTGAAGCCAGACTGCATATGTCCAAAATCCAGCAGCACGTAAGTCAGCCAGATCAATACTGCTGCGACACCAGCGCCGGCAGCAACCTTGGCCAATGAACGACCAATCATCTCCAACAGACTGACCTCTTTCATCGCGTTGAACCAACTCTTTCGATTCTGACGCCTCTTCACCCCAAACCGTAGCCAGCCAACAAAAAAGCCCCGCAAGGCGGGGCTAGGTCAAACGATCAAACGAGGTGTTCAGCGTCCGACAACTGCTTCTTCAAGAACACCGCTCTTGGCGAAGCCTTCATTCAGCTCAGCGGAAAACTCCATGTCTGGCTCTAGACGACGAGCAATGAGCTCATCAATGGAGAACACACCAGGGCCACAGGCCAACACGGCAACAGCTGCTGCGAAGTACAGCCCCAGGAGCTCGAGGAGATAGATGTTGAAGCCTGCTGTGACGATGGCGTGATAGATGGCGACGGAGATGGTTCCTGCAACCGCCAATGCCCCCATCCGCGTCAACAATCCTGTGATCAGCAACCAGCTTCCGATCACCTCCGAGAACGCCGCGACGTAGGAGAGCAAGATCGGAAAGGGCAGATGCAACGGACGAACGAATGCATCGGCAAAATTTTCGATATTGGCGAGCTTCTCGTAGCCGTGGTGAATCAGCAGAGCCCCCGTGAACACCCGGAGGACAAGCAGACCAAGGTCGCCTGCAATGGGACGGGAAAGGATGGCGCGAATCACTGCAGAGCTAGTCGACTACACACAACTTAAATAAGTTGTGTGTTGCAGTGCGGGTCCGCGCCAAGTGGCGGGCTACTGATGAGTACTTCTACTCAGCTCGCCTGGGCGACTCAGTCGTCATAGACCAGGCACTCGGGCTCATCGGGATTCTGCTCACAGAACAGTTCCAGGGGAGAGGGGTCATGGGGATCATCGGGGAATTCCTTTTTGTGATCCAACAGCCACTGCAGCTCTTCCGTGAGATGACGCACTTTGCCGTCGTTGTGATCAGACAGGGCCTTGAGGAACTCCTCTTGATCCTTCTGAATGTGCTCGTCAATCGTTTTCATGACTTGGTCCGTCATCTGGCTGACATTGGGTTGTTAGCGAAGACGACCCATTTCGATCAGTCGGTAGATCTACCTTTGTGGTCGAAAGCACACAACAGATCCTCCCAAGAACCCATCACGTCCTGTGACATCGCGGTAGCCATCTGACGCTCCCCGAAGGAAAGTCAGGGAGGCTGATCATCCAGTGCATGTCGTTTTCCGATCGCAGTGTTCTGACAGGACTTCTTGTCTTTGCCATAGGGGTTGTTCTCGGCATCGGGATTGGTTCGGCTAGCGCCGTATCGGCCCTGACCCAGGGGGCACCCGATGTTCTCCAGACATGGTCGGGTGTTGTGGCACTCCCTTGAAGGCTTGACTCCGCATCTTTTCCCGCCTATCAGATGCTGAAATCGGGTGAGCTGAGCGATGTTGTCACATGGCCGAATGATTTTCAGTCGTGAAAAAAGAACGATTCGGCAATTGCTTAATCGACTGCAGCGGATTTTGTTTGGCTAGCTAGCGCGTTCCAATACTGATATTGCCAACACCAATCAGATGTTCGAGTCGCGCTGTGAGCTTCAACTCAGTGCGATCAAAGCCATCCTGATTGCCCGAAACGTAAGCAAGCTCTTCGGTGGTGATCACCTGGTGGGTGACAGCATCAAGGTAAATCTGAACCAGGGACATCCTCAACGTCACCATTCGAAGGCCATCCTGGCAACACTGGAGTGCAAACGGCGAATCGGGCCGCGAACGACAGAACTATGGATCGGCAGACCATTCAGAACCTGATCAAGCAATGCAGCGTGGGACTGTTTGATCTGGCCTGTGCCGTCAGCGGACATCCAAGCTGGGATCTGAGCCTGCCTGTCGGAGTGATCGATGCAAGACGCACCAAACCGAAACTGATCGTGAGTGCAATCGGCACGATCAACTCGACGTTGAAGGCCTCATCCACCATTGCTCACCCTTTGATGGTGCAGCTGTTCGAGCGTTTTGAAGACGTGGGCTTGGAACAAGCTCTCACCGAAATGAAGAACGGAGAGGAGGGAGAGGCTTTCGCAGAGGTTTGGCAGGCTTACAGGGATGAACGCCGTAGCGGTGATGCCCCAATGTGGAGCATCGAAGACGCCACGGCCTTCGTCGTGCAGTCTCGTGAGGCCCACGCTGACCGAGAGGTGGCCTGCGTCGCCGTTCTCCCTGGGGAGCCCCATCGCATCATCACGTTTTCGGTGCCCATTGCCTTCCTGACACGAGATTGAACAGGCCTATCGCGATGCGCCAAGCCAAGCAGGCATGAGTGTTTCCGAACTGCTAACCCAAATCGCCCTCTTGGGTATTGCCATTGGAGCCAATGGCCTATCAGCACTAGCGGGCGGTGGCGCTGGACTGGTTCAACTCCCAGCGCTCATCCTTCTTGGCCTTCCATTTGCCATGGCACTGGCCACTCATAAGGTTGCCAGCGTTGCTCTGGGGCTCGGAGCGACGGGGCGTCACTGGCGAGCCAGCAGTCTTGACCTCAAACGCTCTGCAGTGGTGCTCGGTGCCGGTTTACCGGGGGTCTGCTTGGGCGCCAGCATGGTTCTTGCCCTGCCAGATCAAGCGGCCACCGCAAGCCTCGGTCTGCTGACGCTGGGGCTGGGGGTTTACTCGGCGCGGAAACCAGATCTGGGAACGATGGACGAGCCCCGCCCCCTGACTGCCAGCACCGTCGGAGTCGGAGCCTGCGGACTGTTCATTATTGGAATCCTCAACGGTTCGCTGACCTCCGGGACAGGTTTGTTTGTCACCCTTTGGCTGGTGCGCTGGTTCGGACTGAGCTACGCGAGAGCCGTAGCCCACACGCTGGTTTTGGTGGGGTTGGGATGGAATGGGATGGGAGCGCTGGTGCTGGGTTTGAGCGGAGAGATCCGCTGGGACTGGCTGCCAGCACTGGTTCTCGGGTCACTCATCGGAGGCTTTCTGGGCGCCCACTACTCACTTGTGAAAGGTAGTCGTCTGGTCAAACGATCCTTCGAAATCTTGGCGCTGCTGATGGGGGGATCTCTTCTAATCCGCTGTCTCTGAATCGGAGCCCTCAAGGAAACGCCCAGAGAATCGCGTTGCCAGTACCACCGTTGCAGCCCCGTAGGCAATGAACGTCACCGCCTGACCAGCACTGGCTGTTTCATAGACCTCACCCGTCAGCAGCATCCAGTCCATCAGGGACGCCACAGTTCCCCAAATCACCACCCAGACGGACACATAAGCAACGCCACGAAAGGTCCGATCCACAAGCCCAGGGGTTAATCCTCTCAACGCTAAGGGAAGCTGGTTGAACAAGGAGGGCCGGCGGCTCCCGTAATGTCGGTGATTGATCCGATTGAGGGGATGCCGAAGAAACGCCGCAAGCTCAACAAGGACATGGAAGCGGAAATGGCCGCTGCCAAGCGAAAAATTGAGCTAGTGGGCGCGCTGATCAACGACATCCGGAATGAAGACATCCAGGCTGAGTACCTCGGCGCCTTCACGCAGATCCGAAGCGCCGTGGTGAATCTCATCGCTAAGTACACCACCGACGGATTCTGCGAAGAAACAGAAGGCCTGCTCGCGCTTTACAAGGGGCTGATCCAACAATTTGAAGAGGAGTACGAGCTCTGAAGCGGAGATCACGTCGGTCGTCATGGGAACAGGCACTGACGTAGCGCACCGTCTAAGTTCATCGACCTTTGTTCCAAGCCATGGCTCTTCGCCAGAACGACCCGCAGGTGTCACCACTGCGGCTGAAGATCACAGTTTTGATCGCCGGCTTCGGGCCACTGCTCGCCGTCGGCCTTTGGCTGCAGTCCAAAGGTTTTTTCAACTGACGCCATGCACCGTTTTCTCGCCACCGCTGGACTGCTGTCCCTCGGCATGCTCCCCAGCCTGAGCTGGGCCGAAACCGTCACGTTGACCCTGCGCAACGGCGACAGTCTTCACGGGGAACTGATTGAGCGGAACTCAGAGGATGGAACGACGGTGCTCAACCACCCCCAGTTGGGGCGGTTGGAACTCACCGCAGAACAACTCCGACCGGCCGAAACCAAGCCCCTCTGGACAAGCTCTGTGTCCGCGGGTCTGATCGGCAATGAGAAGGACGGCGACAGCTCCATGTCGATCAGCTTCACCGGAAAAACCCGCTACATAGATGAACAGCAGAAGCTGTCGTTGAGTGGCAGTTTCAATGCAAGCAAGTCGAAGGATTCGGGGGAGGCACTCTCCATCGATACAGAGAAGGGATCTGCGGAACTCCGATACGACAAACCAATCGGATCCAACCTCGATTTGTTTGCTTTGAGCAGTTACCAGTACAACGGCACCAATGATTCCGGGGTGAACACCGTTCTGGGAAACATCGGTGTGGCTTTCCCACTGATGAAGTCAGAAACAACTGATTTCACCGTGTCCATCGGTCCTTCGGTGCAGTGGAGCGGAGGAGGCATCACCTGTCCCAGCGACACGTTTTGCGGCAACACCTACGGCGGCGCAACGCTCACCGCAGATCTCAGCTGGAAACCCTTGCCAACGCTGAAGTTTGGACTTCAAAACCAATTCACAACGGTCTGGGCGAACGAGATTCAACCAGGCAACACCCTTACCGCTGAGGTCCGTTACTACCCCGCCGTGAACAGCAAGTTGTTCACAACATTGCGGGTTCAATCGATTTACCAAAGCATGAGCACTCCACAGGTGAACAACACCATCACAGCTCAGGTGGGCGCCGACTTCTGATGACAACACCACCCATGCTTCAACCGCCGCTGGACGCAGAACAGATCCGTGCCCTGTTCACCAAGCCCTACGGAACACCCGGCCCCACAGCTGCACAATGGAAGGCTGTTTACGCCGACGACGTTCACTTCACCGATCCAACCCAGGAACGGCAGGGAATTGACGCTTACATCCTTGCCCAGGAAGGTCTGATGCAGCGCTGTGATGACGTTTTCCTGGAAACAGAAACGGTGGCGGTGAGCGGAGAAACAGCCTTCGTTGAATGGCGCATGGGCCTAAAAATCAAAGGGATTGAATTCATCTATCCCGGCGCAACCCGACTCAGCTTCAATCCAGATGGAAAGATCGGGGATCATCGTGATTATTTCGATTTCGTCGGTCCCACATTCGCTCCTGTTCCTGTGATTGGTGGGCTGGTGCGATGGCTGTACAAACGGTTCGTTGCCTGAAGCAGCACAGCAGGGGCATCTGTTGATCGGTCCCCCCGGCAGTGGAAAGTCCACCCTCGCCGCGATCCTCGCTCCATTGCTCGGTGCAAGGGTGATCTCCAACGACGCGCTGAGGAAACAGCTTTGGGGGGACGCAAACGTTCAAGGTCCCTGGCCTGAACTCGAACCCCTCCTCCATGAAGCCATCGACAGCGCCCTGGCTGCTGGCGAGAACGTGCTTTTGGATGCCACCCATGCGCAACTCAGCTGGCGCCAACGGTTGATGCACAGAGATCTAGGGGTGAGGCGCCTGAAGTGGATCGGCTGGTGGCTACAGACACCGCTGGACCGCTGCCTTGTCTGGAACCGGTCCCGTGAACGAATGGTGCCGGAACAGGTGATTCATGCGATGCACCGAACGCTGACCAGCCGTGCTGATCGACCCGACAAGAGAGAGGGATTCTCAAGTTTGATTCGCCTCAATCCCGCCAGCTCAGACCACAAAGAACAGATCAATCGAGCACTTCAAACCATTCTTGGCCATGAAGAAAGGTAAGCAGGTCATGCACGCCCCTTTGAGTCCCATCAACGTGATTTGAACAGCATCAGTGCCATGACTCTCGGAGAACTGTTTCTGGAAGCCATGTCCACCGGCGTGATCACCAACGGTGAAATGGCGTGGGTGACCGACCGACAAGATCAATTCACGCGAACCGAGGAAGCCGTCGCGCAGCGACTCGGCCGACTCATCGACGAAGGCACGATTCAGCTGGGTTGCCGCATGCCGGCGGCCTGAACAAAGGCAGTGCCCTGATGACGCGCATTTCCTGCCGCTACACCGGCGATCTGCACTGCTCAGCAGAACATGGGCCCTCAGGCGTGGCATTGCACACCGATGCACCGCCTGATCACGACGGACGTGGTGAAAGCTTTTCACCAACAGATTTGTTGGCCACCGCTCTTGGCACCTGCATCTTGACCGTGATGGGAATCACGGCCAAACGCCGAAATTGGACGGTTACTGATGCAGAAGCATCGGTGGAAAAAATCATGAGCCAATCGGGGCCCCGCAGGATCGAGACACTTCGGGTCAGCATCACCCTGCCGATAGGGTTGTCAGAGGAGCAGGTTCAGTTGTTCAAACGTGTTGTGAATGACTGCCCTGTGAAACGCAATCTTGAGCCATCCATGACGATTGATTTGATCTGGTGCTGATCATCCGCATCGATCCAAAGACGGGTTTAAAGCGGAGATAAGAAGAGCAAGAGGAGGAACGGTGAGACTTCACTTCATACCGATTCATATCTTCCGAGAGACTCCATCGGTGACCTTCTTTGATGCTGGGGTCCCTGGGAGCAATGGCACCGACGTGGTCGCCCACCATGGCGCCGCCACGTCCCCCCCCGATCAAGACGGCTCAGAGCAGTACTACGTCCACCGTCATCAGGTGGACAACAACCTGGTGTTGGAAGGGGCTCGGACCTTCACGCTGCTCAATCCAGCCTGGGACCACCCCCATCACATCATTCATTTGATCCGCGCGATGGGTGCTCTCCAAATCCCGATCGGGACCTACCACCGCTCAGTTTCCAGCATCGACGGCAGTCTGGTTCTGAACCAGTCCATGCGTGATCGCGAATTTGATTACAGAACGGAATTCATCCCCATACGACTTCAAGCACAAGAGGATCTCCGGAAAGCAAAAGCAACGGTTCCATGGATCTGGAGCTGGAAAGATGGGCACATCTGCAGAGATCACGGATCTCAGTGATGGTGTTTCCGTCGTCGTGAATGACGACGAATGCGCTTCACCAATCGGTCGCTGATGGCGTTATCCGCTGCACACTCCAGCTGATTCCAGCGCCATCCCAGCAAAGACAGCAATAAGACGATTGCAATTGCGATCAACCAACCCACGGTGACAACTCAGAGTGACAGCTCAGAGACAAAGACTGCTGGTCCAGAGTTCTTCCTCGTCACCGAGATGTGTCCGAACGCAAGTGGTCACGCACTCGCCATCATCCACCGAGCAGGTGGTGATGCACTCAAGGCATGCCTCAACAGAATCCCAGGTTCCAGCCTGCTGTTGCTCCATGGCGCTCTCAACCGACTGAAGGAGTTGTAGGTCGCCGATGGATCTCTGTCACAGCTTCCATGAAGACGAGTGAAGGAGGCGGGTTTTAGCGCTGGCCGTCCTGATCGAGGCTGAACTCCAGCAATGCTGCCGTGAGCAAGGTCTTCATCGTCTGCAGTGCCTCCTGCTCCCTTGGATCCGGCCCCCCAGGCCATTTCTCGAGATGAAAGCTCACCGAGCGATGGAGCAGGCGAACAGCCTCGAGATCCAGATCGAACTGGAGCGTGGCGCGGGACTCACTCATATCCACATTCTCCCTAACGCCGGCTCACCATGGCCAAATCGTTGACAGCGAGAAACCTAGGGAGTAGTACATAATTACTACAATCATGGCTATGGAGTCCTTGAACGTACCCCTTGCTGGGACTTGGCCACCGATGGGCGCTGGGCAGCTACGGCCCAGTCGATCTCTCATGGTGTGCCTCACCTGCCAGCACTTTCAGCACACCCTTGCCGAGGCAGGAGTCACTCAGCCGGTCTGCGCACGCCATCAACAATTGCTCCCCCAGGGAGCACATCTTGATCACCGCTGCCACCAGTGGATGCAGCGACTGGAGAAGGAGATCGGCTGGTGCCCAGAGGGGGCCTAATTCGCTTCAAATCCCCCACAGTGAGAAACAAAAGCCCCCTCGTGAGAGGGGGCTTTCCGATTCAGTTGATCTGAATCGTTTGGTCTGTTCCAGTAGGAACAGGTTGATTCCAGATCAACCGATGGCAGGAGCCTGCAGAGCCACAGGAGTGGACTCAACAGCAGCCAGGTCGAGGGGGAAGTTGTGAGCGTTGCGCTCGTGCATCACTTCCATGCCGAGGCCGGCACGGTTGATCATGTCGGCCCAGGTGTTCAGGACACGGCCCTGACTATCCAGGATGGACTGGTTGAAGTTGAAACCGTTCAGGTTGAAGGCCATGGTTGACACGCCCATGGACGTGAACCAGATGCCGACAACAGGCCAAGCACCCAGGAAGAAGTGAAGGCTACGGCTGTTGTTGAAGGAGGCGTATTGGAAGATCAGGCGACCGAAGTAACCGTGGGCAGCCACGATGTTGTAGGTCTCTTCCTCTTGGCCAAACTTGTAGCCGTAGTTCTGGGACTCGCTCTCGGTGGTTTCACGCACCAAGGAGGAGGTCACCAGGGAGCCGTGCATGGCGGAGAACAAGCTGCCGCCGAAGACACCTGCGACGCCCAACATGTGGAAGGGGTGCATCAGGATGTTGTGCTCGGCCTGGAACACCAACATGAAGTTGAAGGTGCCAGAGATGCCGAGGGGCATGCCGTCAGAGAAGGAGCCCTGACCGAAGGGGTAGACCAGGAAAACGGCCATCGCGGCAGACAGCGGAGCGCTGTAGGCGACGCAGATCCAGGGGCGCATGCCCAGGCGGTAGGAGAGTTCCCACTGACGTCCCATATAGGCGGAAATGCCGATGAGGAAGTGGAAGCAAACCAACTGATATGGGCCGCCGTTGTACAGCCACTCATCGAGGGAAGCAGCTTCCCAGATGGGGTAGAAGTGCAGGCCGATGGCGTTTGAAGAAGGAACAACAGCACCGGAGATGATGTTGTTGCCGTAGATCAGGGAGCCAGCGACAGGCTCACGGATGCCATCGATATCGACAGGGGGTGCTGCGATAAACGCAATGGTGAAGCAGATGGTGGCCGCCAAGAGGCAGGGAATCATCAGTACGCCGAACCAACCCACGTAAATGCGGTTGTTGGTGTCGGTAACCCACTGACAAAAGGCTTCCCAATTGCTCTGGCGTCCGCTGCGAATTGCGGTGGACATAGAAGAAAAGAAGACGAATGAACCTCTCCCCAGAAAAAAAGGGATAGGTGGACCAAGCCTATGGACGGAACCTTCCGTTACATGAGATTTAAACAATCAGAATCAGGTCTCAATCAATCTTCATTAAGCACTTCATGAAGCATTCATGAAGTTGAATGAAGCAGCCAATCGCGTGATTGCTGAACGAAGCCGTTCCAGTTCAGCCGCTCCTGCTCAGCGGCCTGGGCCACGAGCAACGGGGCCTGCTGCTTCAACGCCACAAGATCCAGCTCATCCACGCCCGCATTGACCGCCAGCCAATCCGCCATGGAACGTCCCACCACGCGGGTGAGATAGGCCGCACTGAGGGCTTGCATCGCTCCAGCGATGAGCCAGCTCCCCCCATCCAACTTGGCCAGACCCAGCAAGGTTTGTCCGGTCCACTCCACCACGCCCTGGGCCAGCGCCACACGCGCCAGCTGCGCCGCCGCTTCCCTGAGCACCTCTGGCTGCAGCGACGTTCCCCAGATCTCTCCCATCTCCTTGATCATCAATCCGTTGGCCACCGCGACGGCAAGAAGATCAAGGCTTGGGACTGGGGATGCCAACACAGAACCGGCAACCACCCATTGGGTGCGTTGCTGGATCTGCAGAAAGCGCTCACGCCGGAGCGACTCCAAGTCGCGCTGCCAGCGCCGGTGAAGATCAGCCAAAAGCCGCGGCCGCGTCTCGGAAGCCGCCTGTTTCAGCAAACGGCGCAAAGGCCCTAAAGCAGCCCGAAGCGACATCGAAGGATCCCGAACCAGAATTCGCTCACGCCAGCGATCGGGGAGATCAGCGAGGAGAGCAGAGATGGCATCAGGCGACGATTCCTGACCCTCGGGAGTCACAAGCAGCCAGGCGGGTTGATCATCCGGCAACTGCTGAAGCCAAAGCAGGTCTGAAGCCAGCAATGGAGTGCCCAGGGTGAACAGAATCAGGTCCTGATCCACCAGCCCACGAGGCCAACAGCGGCTGCCCTCAGTGATCAAGGGATGGCACAACGACAGGCTCAAAGACACCGAGCCTGCAAGAGATCGGCTGAGGTCTTCTTCGTTTGGTCCCTGATGGTTCCCCAGGGCGACCATGGCCATACGCACAGGACCGCTGCGCTCCACCACCAACTTCAATTCAGCGCGTCGGGCTAGATCCGCGGATGGTTGCTGCTCAAAACGTGCGAACTGATCCAGCACCTCCTGGCAGCGAGAAATCCATCCATCCAGAGACACCGGTGCTGCGAACCGCGGTTTGCTGGGCTTGCGGCCGAGCCAGATCACCACGCCACCAGCAGCCAGGAGGCCCAGTCCTCCGCCGGGAACATGCATGACATCACTGATCAGCCAGTGTCCAGCAAGCAGCCCAGCTCCGGCCACGGCCAGCGGCCGCAGCAGCGACGTTGGTGGCATCACCAGATCTGGCAATGAAGCCGGGAATTTCAACAGAGAGTCTGTTGTAGCAGTGGCCCTTCTTAGCTCAACCCAACTCCTGAAACCAGGACTTCAGGTCAGAGGGAAGACTTCTCCATAACTTGGGAAGAAGACGGGTTCAGCCATGACACACAGTCATCCCAACCCGATGGTCGACAACCGCAAGGGGGTGCGCAGGGTTCTCATGGTGGCTCTGGGCCTGAACATCACCATGTCGCTTCTGAAGCTTCTGGTGGGGGTCATGAGTGGATCCCTGGCGGTGATCGCGGATGCCATGCACAGCGCCACCGATGCCCTCTCCAGCCTCACGGGACTGGTCACGAACAAGCTCTCCGATCCACGGCCGGATCGCGATCATCCCTATGGACATCGCAAATACGAGGCGGTCGGAGCCCTTGGAATCGCAGGTTTCATCCTGTTCACAGCCATCGAAATCCTCATGCGTTCAGGGGAGCGGCTCCTGGAGGGGCTGCCACCCATTCGTGTCACGGGCCAGGAGCTTGTGCTGCTCACCCTTGTGCTGGGGTTCAATCTCCTGCTTGCAGGGTATGAGCTGCGGGAAGGTCGGCGACTCAACAGCAACCTGCTCAAGGCGGATGCCCAGCATGCGGCGAGTGACGTCTGGACCACCGTGGTGGTGCTAGTGGGCATGGCAGGGGCGGTATGGCTGCAGGTGAGCTGGCTCGACGTTGCTTTGGCGATCCCCATGGCTCTGCTGCTGATCCGTGTCTGCTCGCAGGTGTTGCGCAGCACCTTGCCCTGGCTGGTGGACCACATGGCGATTGCCCCCGAAGCCATCTACGCCGAAGCGATGTCCACCGCCGGGGTGATGAATTGCCACGACATCGCCAGCCGCGGCGTGCTGGGTCAGCAGATCTTCATCGAAATGCATATGGTTGTCGATGCCGACGATCTCACCAAGGCGCACCAGATCACTGAGCAGGTGGAGGAGCGCTTGGAGGAAACCTTCGGCCCGGTGCGGTGCACCATCCATTTGGAACCAAAGGACTACGTGGAGGACTGGATCACCTACACCGGAGCCCATGGCTGAAGCCGACACCGAAGTGACGCCGCTCGCCGGGCTGACAGAGCGTCAACAGAGGGGCCTGATCGACGTACTCGACGAAGTCGGCCGCGCCGATGGCTGGTCTTGGCAACTGCCAGTTTTGCTGCAGGAACGCTGCTGGCTGAGGCTGTCCAGAACTCCCCTCACGGAGCTGCATCGCCTACTTACCCCGGACGGGCGTGATGAAGCCCCGGAACTGGTGCATTACAGGCGCCTGCTTCAGCAGGGGATGGATCCACTCTTGGCCCAGCAGAGCTGCTGGCATGACTTCGGCATGGAGGACTGCCAGAGAGCTCTCCGGGAGTATTGGAGCAGCCGGGACACGGCCATCCACGGATGGACGGCCCAGCGGTACCGACAACTGGTGAGCAGCTACCGCGAGCGGATCGAACGGGGGATCACGGCTGTTCCGATGCTGGTGCTCGCTCGAAAGAACAGCGTTGAATGCCACCAGCTGCTCTGGATCACCGAAAACACCCCGGTGATGCGTCACACTTGCGCCTGATTCCAGGCCATGGGCCATGAGTGATTCCTACAGCGATCCCCAACATCAGGCGGGACAGGGAGACGGCGGCCGTGACGGCCAGCGCAGTCGTGGCAACCGTGCCGGCGGCCGCGAAGGCGGAGGCTTTCGGATTCGTCTGAGCGACAACGAAATGCGCTCGGCAAGGGCGCTACAAGAGGCCTTCAATCTCCGTTCCACCGTTGCGGTCCTTGGTTTCGCGGTCCGCAGCCTGGGGCAGATGTTGGAGGACGGCCAACTCGACGCTCTGATCGAGCAACAACGCAATCAGCCCGCCCGAAGTGGCCGCCGCGATGGCGGTGGTCGTGATGGCGGTGGTCGTGATGGAGGTGGTCGTGATGGAGGTGGTCGTGATGGAGGTGGCCGCGGTCGCCGGTTCGACGACGAGCGCAGCAGCAGGGGTTCCCGTCCGAACCCGTTTGCTCGCCCTGCCAAACCCCAACCCGAAGCAAAGGCTGAACCCGTAGCGGAATCGGCGGTGGAGCCGGTGGTGGAGTCGGTAGTGGAATCTGAAGCGGCCCCAATCGACGCCACCAGTTCGGCCCCCGTTGCGGATGGATCGGCCTTAGAGGTGTCGACGGACGAGACCAAAACCCAAACGACAGAGGACTGATTGATGAGCCGGCCAAGGGTTCTTTCCGGGGTGCAACCGACAGGAGCGCTGCATCTCGGCAATTGGCTTGGTGCCATCCGCAACTGGGTTGACCTGCAGGAGAGCCACGACACCTTTGTCTGTGTGGTGGATCTCCACGCCATCACCGTTCCCCATGACCCCAGCCGTCTGGCTGAGGACACTCGCTCCACGGCTGCGCTGTATCTGGCCTGCGGCATGGACCCCAAGCGCTGCTCGGTGTTTGTGCAGAGCCAGGTGGCAGCCCACAGCGAACTCTGCTGGCTCCTGAATTGCGTCACACCGCTCAATTGGCTGGAACGGATGATCCAGTTCAAGGAAAAGGCGGTGAAGCAAGGGGACAACGTTTCCGTGGGTCTGCTGGACTACCCGGTGCTGATGGCCGCCGACATCCTTCTCTATGACGCTGACCTTGTGCCCGTCGGTGAAGACCAAAAGCAGCACTTAGAACTGGCGCGTGACATCGCTCAGCAGCGCATCAATGCCCGTTTCGGTGACAAGGAAACGCCCGTACTCAAGGTTCCGAAACCGCTGATCCTCAAGGAGGGCGCTCGGGTCATGAGCCTCACTGATGGTCGCAGCAAGATGAGCAAGAGCGATCCGAATGAGGGAAGTCGCATCACGCTGCTGGACCCTCCAGAGCTAATCACCAAAAAGATCAAACGCGCCAAAACCGACCCCCTGCGGGGACTTGAATTCGACAACCCGGATCGACCAGAAACTGACAACCTCTTGGGGCTTTACGCGATCCTCAGCGGCAAGGGAAGGGAGCAGGCCGCCAGCGAATGCGCCGAGATGGGATGGGGGCAGTTCAAACCGATGCTGGCCGAAGCCACAGTGAACGCCCTGGAGCCCATCCAGGTGCGCTATCGCGAGCTGATGAGCGACCCCGCGGAGCTCGACCAGGTGCTGAGCACGGGACGCGAAAAAGCCGAAACCGTGGCCAACGCCACGTTGGAGCGGGTTCGAGAGGCCCTGGGCTTTGCCCGACGAGCCTGATAACGACCAAAGACAACCATCAGCTGCTCTTATCAATACAAGGGACAAGGCCTCGCCCCATACCCCAAGAGATTTGACGGAAACAATCGCAGCGACAGCAATGAGTCCCGGAAGACTCTCAGGACGCTCTCACTTGCGTAGACACAGCGATACCACCATGTCAACCCCTCAGGAGCCGATCTCGCGCAGAGGCGTCGTGGGCCAGCACTCTGACCGTCCACCTGATTGTCCTGCGTGCGTCATCTTTTTGCTGCGTTCAACAAAACCTCTCGTTGGAGCCGACCTCTGGTCGGTGCAGCGCTGAGCGCAGGAATGGTTCTTTGCGCAGGAGCATCACAGCCCCCCCAAAGCCCCCAAGATCTCCTGACAGATATCGACGACAGCGACAGCAGTCGCGCCTCCCTGTCGTCAGGTAACGAGGGAGGTCGCTACGAGTTGACGCCTGAGCGACGCGCACTGCTCAACACCATCCGCTACGCCGAAGGCACCTGGAAAGACGGTGAAGACAAGGGCTACCAAATCATGTACGGGGGAGGTCAGTTCCAGGACCTCTCCCGTCATCCAGAGCGGGTGATCGTGAAGCGCTACACCAGCGCCGCTGCGGGTGCTTATCAGTTCCTGCCCAAGACCTGGAAAGGTGTCGCCCAGGAACTCAGGCTGTCCAGCTTCGAACCCAGGCACCAGGATCAGGCCGCACTGCATCTCGCGGAGCGAAGGGGTGCTCTCGATGAGATTGATCGGCAGGGTCTTACCAAGGACGCCATGGCAAAGCTGGCACCCGAATGGGCATCCTTCCCAACCAAAGCCGGTCACTCCGCCTACGGGCAACCGGTGAAGAGTCATCAGGAGCTGGCAAGCTTTTACAGCAGCAACCTGCGCCAGCTGAGAAGTCAGCTGGGTGCCTGAGGAGAACGGGAGGAACCCAGCTTCGCGGCCAGGGCCCACACCTCCGTGACCAAACCGTGCCACGGGTTCATGACCTCCATGGAAACGGCCATGGGCTGTGTTGAGGCAGCCACGAGGGCACGTGTGGCTGCAATCGCCTTCTTGCCGTCCCGCAGTCGCCGCTCCATGCCCTGACGCTCCTTGAGCGACATCACCGCATCCGGGCAGGCCTGGAGAAGCTCCTCCCCGCGCTGAAACCAGTGCTCGAAGTCATCGAGAAGGGAAGCCAGCAGTTCATCCAGCAGAGCACCAGCGTCCCGATTGGTTGACTCGCCCACGTGATGCCCTCGGGTCTCGCCCATAGGATGGCGGGCCTCGTACCTGAACCGGTGAGCAGCGCTGCAGCAACCACCCCAGCCCCTTCAGCACCAGTGGTTCTGCCCAAGACCAGCGAAAGCGATCAACTGCTCAAAATCCGCCACTCGATGAGCCACGTGATGGCCATGGCTGTGCAGCAGCTGTTTCCCAAGGCACGCGTCACCATCGGACCTTGGACCGAAACCGGGTTTTATTACGACTTCGACAATCCCGATCCCTTCACAGAGGCCGATCTGAAGGCCATTAAGAAAGGGATGATCAAGATCATTAACAAGAAACTGCCCCTTGAACGGGTTGAGGTGAGCCGCGGCGAGGCCGAAGCAAAAATCAAGGCCCAAAACGAGCCCTACAAGCTGGAGATCCTCGAAGGCCTTCAGGAGCCCATCACCCTCTACACCTTGGGTGAGGCCTGGTGGGACCTCTGCGCAGGACCTCACGTGGACCACACGGGGCAGCTCAACGCCAAGGCCTTTGAGCTGGAAAGCGTGGCAGGCGCCTACTGGCGTGGCGATGAAACCAAAGCGCAGCTGCAGCGCATCTACGGCACAGCCTGGGAAACCCCCGAACAACTGGCGGAGCACAAACGTCGCAAGGACGAAGCCCTGCGCCGGGATCACCGACGCATCGGCAAAGACCTCGACCTCTTCTCCATCGAGGATGAAGCCGGTGCAGGCCTGGTGTTCTGGCACCCCCGCGGCGCCCGCATGCGCCTGCTGATCGAGGAGTTCTGGCGTCAAGCCCACTTCGAGGGCGGATACGAGCTCCTCTACACACCCCACGTGGCCGACATCAGCCTCTGGAAGACATCAGGCCACCTCGACTTCTACGCCGAAAGCATGTTCGGTCCGATGGAGGTGGACGAACGGGAATACCAGCTCAAACCGATGAACTGCCCGTTCCACGTGCTCACCTACGCCAGCAAGCTGCGCAGCTATCGGGAACTGCCGATTCGCTGGGCCGAACTCGGGACTGTGTATCGCTACGAGCGACCGGGCGTGATGCACGGCCTGATGCGCGTGCGCGGCTTCACCCAAGACGATGCTCACGTGTTCTGCCTGCCGGAGCAGATCAGCGACGAGATTCTGAAAATCCTCGATCTCACCGAGCGCATCCTCTCCACCTTCGATTTCAGCAACTACGAGATCAACCTCTCCACCCGACCGGAGAAGTCGATCGGAGATGACGACGTCTGGGACCTCGCCACCAAAGGACTGATCGAGGCCCTGGAGCGCAAGGGCTGGGCGTACAAGATCGACGAAGGGGGCGGCGCCTTCTACGGCCCGAAGATCGATCTCAAAATCGAAGACGCCATCGGCCGGATGTGGCAGTGCTCGACCATCCAGCTGGATTTCAACCTGCCGGAACGCTTCAAGCTCGACTACATCGCCGCCGATGGAAGCAAGCAGCGTCCGATCATGATCCACCGCGCCATCTTCGGCTCGCTGGAGCGCTTCTTCGGGATCATGACCGAAAACTATGCCGGCGATTACCCGTTCTGGCTGGCCCCTGAACAGGTGCGACTGCTGCCGGTCACCGACGAAGTGCAGCCCTACGCCGATCAGCTGCTGGACCAGCTCACCAAGGCCGGGGTACGCGCCACAGTCGACCGCAGCGGCGATCGCCTCGGGAAGTTGATCCGCACCGGCGAACAGATGAAGATCCCTGTTCTGGCCGTCATCGGTGCGAAAGAAGCGGAGCAGAGCGCTGTGAGCCTGCGCAGTCGCCGGGATGGTGATCTCGGGGCCACAGCAGTGGCCGACCTGCTCAGAGCTGCCCAGACGGCCAACAACCAACGCGCTGCAGGCCTGGAGCTGAACTGATGACGGAGTCCCCTGTGAACAACCTGGCCGATCTCGCGCGTTTGCGTGGAGCACCAGAGCTGCTTCCTCAGACCAGAGATCAGCTCCGCCAAGAGCTCAACCAGGCGATGGCCACTGCCCATTGGTTCACCATTGGCGTCATGGCCCCCTCCATGGATCAGGCCCTCTCAGCGCTGCGCAATCTGGAGAAAAGCCAACAGTGGGAGTCCATGGAGCTTGTCGACAGCCCGGAGGGACCGGGTCCTGTTTTTCTGAAAGCCAACCAAAGGGGGGGGACAATCCGGATTCGGATCGAGCACGGCCTCGGCGAAGGAATTCTGATCACTGGGCACGGCGAGGACGAAACCACGCAAAGCACCACCTGGGGACCACTTCCACTGGACTTCTTCTCCTGACCTTCCCACGCTGGTAGGAGATACCGCGGCTTTGTATGGCCACCCCCACACTCCTTGCAGGGGACATGGGAGGCACCAAGACCCTGCTTGCTCTTTACGAGAGTGACGGGAGTCAGCTTCGCCTGCTGCATCAGCAGCGCTTCCGCTCCGGGGAATGGTCTTCTCTCGAGCCGATGCTCGGCAGCTTCCTCAACGATCGTCCAGCCGATCTTGCAGCTCCTGCTCATGCCTGCATCGCCGTCGCCGGTCCGGTACGTCACAGGGAGGCTCGGATTACCAATCTGCCCTGGCGGCTCCGGGAGGCCGACCTGGCTCATGCAGCGGGATTGGAACGTCTCGAGCTAGTCAACGACTTCGGCGTGCTGATTTACGGACTGCCCCACTTCGATGACAGCCAGCAAGTGATCCTTCAAAACGGTGAACAGGATCATGGCCCCCTGGCGATTCTTGGTGCCGGCACCGGTCTTGGCATGGCACGGGGACTGCGGACCGAACAGGGCTTGGTTGCCTTGGCAAGCGAGGGAGGGCACCGCGAGTTCGCCCCGCGCAATGAAGCGGAATGGAACCTGGCCTGTTGGCTCAAACAGGATCTCGGCGTCAGCAGGCTGTCGATCGAGCGCATCGTGAGTGGCACCGGCCTGGGGCATGTGGCCCACTGGCTGCTTCAAAAACCCGATGCCGGAATGCACCCCCTGCGCAGCGTTGCCGAAGCCTGGCGACGCAACAGCCCCAACGATCTTCCGGCTCAGGTGAGCCTCGCGGCTGAAGAGGGAGACCCTTTGATGCAGCGCGCTTTGCAGTTATGGCTCGAGGCCTATGGATCAGCGGCAGGCGACCTTGCCCTGCAAGAACTCTGCACAGGAGGCCTCTGGGTCGGTGGTGGCACCGCATCAAAACAATTAAAAGGACTGCGATCCGCAAGCTTTCTCAAGGCGATGCGCGATAAGGGACGCTTCCGCGAGCTGATTGAAGGGCTGCAGGTCACAGCCGTGATCGATCCCGATGCCGGACTGTTCAGTGCCGCCTGCCGCGCACAGATGCTGGCGGAGTCAGGTGGGACACTGGCCTGAGCAGAGGATCAGCGATGTCGCAGCCGCGCATCGGTCAGAAAGTGGTCGTTGACGTACCGGCAACTACCGCCAATCTCGGACCAGGCTTTGACTGCCTCGGTGCTGCCCTCGATCTGAACAACCGTTTCGCGATGCGTCGGATCGAAGGCGGTGGTGAACGGTTTGAGCTGATTATTGAAGGTTCGGAGGGCAGCCACCTCCGCGGTGGGCCAGAGAATCTCGTTTACAGAGCGGCGCAACGGGTATGGAAGGCGGCTGGGCTCGAACCCGTTGCGCTGGAAGCACGGGTTCGGCTTGCGGTGCCACCTGCACGGGGACTGGGCAGCAGTGCCACGGCGATTGTGGCCGGATTAATGGGGGCCAATGCCCTCGTTGGTGAACCCCTCTCCAAGGAGAAGCTGCTGGAACTGGCCATTGATATTGAAGGGCACCCCGACAACGTTGTGCCTTCTCTTCTGGGGGGGCTCTGCATGACCGCCAAGGCTGCATCCCAGCGCTGGCGTGTGGTTCGTTGCGAATGGACGCCGAGTGTGAAGGCCGTTATTGCGATTCCATCGATTCGCCTCAGCACCAGCGAAGCCCGCCGCGCCATGCCCAAGGCCATCCCCGTTGGCGATGCGGTGGTGAACTTGGGCGCCCTGACCCTGCTGCTTCAAGGGCTCCGCACCGGCAATGGTGACCTGATCTCCGACGGCATGCATGATCGACTGCACGAGCCTTACCGCTGGCGGCTGATCAAAGGCGGTGACCAGGTCAAACAGGCGGCAATGGACGCTGGAGCCTGGGGTTGCGCGATCAGCGGTGCAGGGCCGAGCGTCCTGGCGCTCTGCTCGGAAGACAAAGGCCCAGGCGTCAGCCGCGCCATGGTCAAAGCGTGGGAAGCGGCGGGAGTCGCCAGCCGTGCACCGGTGCTGAATCTGCAGACCTCAGGCAGCCACTGGCAACCTGCGGAAGATGAGTAGATCCACCTAAACCGAGGGTTCAGCCCTGTTAGCTTTGTTAAAGATTGCAGACAGGGAATGGACGCTGGGTTAGCAGAGCTTGCTGTCTCGAGCAGTCCATTCCCCTGGTTATCCCTGATTGTGTTGCTGCCGGCGGCAGCAGCCCTGGTGTTGCCACTGGTGCCAGCCAGCGAGGACAAGCCATCCCCGGCGCCCAGAATCATCACGCTCATCGTCCTTCTGGTCGATCTGCTGCTGATGATGGGGGTGTTTGCCACCCGCTTCGACCCCAGCGCTGAAGGCCTCCAGTTGGTGGAGCGTGTGAGCTGGCTCCCGGCCCTCGGCCTGGAGTGGTCCCTTGGTGTGGATGGTCTTTCCGCGCCTTTGGTCGTTCTCAGCGGCCTGGTGACCTTGCTCTCAGTAGCCGCCAGCTGGTCGGTTGAGCGCAAACCAAGGCTGTACTTCGCCCTGATGCTGGTTCAGGCCTCTGCCCAGGGCCTGGTCTTTCTCTCCCAAGACTTCCTGCTCTTCTTCCTCGCTTGGGAATTGGAGCTGGTTCCCGTTTACCTGTTGATCGCTATTTGGGGCGGACAGAACCGCCAATACGCCGCGACCAAATTCATCCTCTACACAGCGCTTGCCTCATTGCTGATCCTGATCAGTGGTTTAGCGCTGGCCCTTTCGGGCGATTCCTTTACGTTCAACCTCACTGAACTGGCCGCTCGCTCCCCCGGCGGCAGCTTTGGTCTGTTGTGTTACCTGGGCTTCCTGATCGGCTTCGGCGTCAAACTGCCGATGTTCCCTCTGCACACGTGGCTCCCGGATGCCCACGGTGAGGCGAATGCGCCGGTTTCGATGCTTCTGGCAGGTGTGCTCTTGAAAATGGGCGGATACGCGCTGCTCCGCTTCAACGTGCAGATGCTGCCGGATGCGCACTACACCCTCGCTCCTGCACTGGTGATCCTCGGGATCGTGAACATCGTCTACGGCGCCCTCAACGCCTTTGCCCAAGACAACGTGAAGCGCAGGATCGCTTGCAGCTCAGTCAGTCACATGGGATTCGTCCTTGTGGGGATCGGTGCCGTGGATGCACTGGGGATCAGCGGCGCGATGCTTCAGATGGTCAGCCACGGCCTGATCGCCGCCGCGATGTTCTTCGTGACAGGGGTGTTTTACGAGCGAACAAAAACTCTCTCAATTCCAAACATGGGGGGGTTGGCGAAAGCGTTGCCCATCACCTTCGCCTTCTTCCTGGCCAGCTCCCTGGCATCGCTGGCGCTGCCAGGCATGAGCGGCTTTATCAGTGAAATCACCGTGTTCCTTGGCATCACCAGCCAGGAAGCCTTCACTTCACTGTTCCGATCGATCACCGTGCTTCTGGCCGCCATCGGTCTTGTACTCACACCGATCTATCTGCTCTCCATGTGCAGGAGAGTGTTCTTTGGCCCAAGGATTCCTGCACTTGCCAGCGTGAATGACATGAGGCCTAGGGAATTGATCATTGGCCTCAGCCTGCTGGTACCAACCCTGGTGATCGGAATCTGGCCTCGCGTCGCAATGGATCTCTACGAGGCCTCCACCAATGCCCTCGCCCTGCAGTTCATCGCCAGCTGAAATGACGACCTCTATTTCCCCCCTGCTTCGCGGCAAAGGGCTTCCCGAGTTTCAGGCCATTTCGCCAGAGCTGGTCAGCCAAGACATTCCTGTTCTCCTCGAACAGCTCGATCGAGCCTTCACTGAGCTTGAGAAATCTCTGGAATCAGCCTTAGCGGGCCCGTCCCGACTCTCCTGGGACGCGGTCATGCAGCCGCTTCAGGCCATCGGCGAACGGCTGCGGTGGAGCTGGGGTGTGGTGTCTCACCTCAATGGCGTCTGCAATTCTCCCGAGCTACGCGATGCCCATGCCACCCAGCAGCCCGATGTTGTGCGTCTCAGCAACCGCCTGGGGCAAAGCCAGATTCTTCATCAGGCCCTGGAATCACTGCAAAGCAGTCCTGCCGATCCGCTGAACGCAACCCAACAGAGGATTCTGAAATCAGAGTTGCTGTCGATGCAGCAGCGCGGGGTTGGCCTCAGTGGCGATGAGAAAGCAGCCTTCAACCGCACCAGTGAGCGTCTGGCAGCACTCTCCACCCAGTTCGGAAACCACGTCCTCGATGCCACGCAGCAGTGGACCCTGAAGCTCACCCAACCCAACGAGGTGGAAGGCCTGCCGCAAAGGGCTTTGGAAGCGCTGGCCGCAGCAGCGCGTGAGGCAGGGGACGCTGAGGCTTCCGCTGAATCCGGCCCCTGGCTGCTTGGGCTGGACATGCCCCGCTACCTGCCGTTCCTGACCCATGCCAAAAACCGTGCCCTGCGAGAACAGGCCTATCGCGCTCACGTGGGTCGAGCAAGCGAGGGAGAACTCGATAACCGTGCGTTGATTGAAGAAATCCTGACCCTGAGGAGAGAACAAGCCGCTCGCCTGGGGTATGCCCACTGGGCTGATCTCAGCCTCAGCGCCAAAATGGCCGATGACGTGCCGGCGGTCGAAGCACTGCTGGAAGAACTCCGCGCTGCGGCCTATCCAGCAGCTGAGCAGGAACTGCGGGATCTCCAAGCCATCGCCCGGGAACACCAAGCCCCGGAAGCCGATGACTTGGCCCCCTGGGATGTCGCGTACTGGTCAGAGCGACTGCGCCAATCCCGTTTCGACTTAGATCAAGAAGCTCTGCGCCCCTGGTTCCCACTGCCGAAGGTTTTAGACGGTCTGTTCAGCCTCTGCTCACGGCTGTTTGACGTGGAGATTGTCGCCGCCGATGGCGAGGCACCGATCTGGAACGACGATGTTCGCTTCTTCCGGGTGAAACGCTCGGATGGCATACCGATCGCTGGCTTCTACCTGGACCCCTACAGCCGGCCGGCGAGCAAACGCGGTGGGGCCTGGATGGATGAATGCCTCGGCCTGAAGAAGCAACCGGATGGATCGGTGGTGCTGCCGGTGGCCTATCTGATCTGCAACCAGACTCCACCTGTCGGAGACACCCCCAGCCTGATGAGCTTCGAGGAGGTGGAGACCCTCTTCCATGAATTCGGCCATGGGCTCCAGCACATGCTCACCACCGTTGAAGAACCGGAAGCCGCCGGCATCAGCAACGTGGAATGGGATGCCGTTGAACTCCCCAGCCAGTTCATGGAGAACTGGTGCCTCGATCACGCCACATTGATGGGCATGGCGCGCCACTGGAAGACCGGTGAACCTCTGCCTGAGGCTGAATTCAACAAGCTACGCAGCAGTCGCACCTTCAATGCGGGACTGGCCACCCTGCGGCAAGTTCACTTCGCCCTCAGTGACCTTCGCCTCCACAGCAAGTGGACTCCGGAGCTCGGCATTACGCCCGACGCGCTGCGCCGTGAGATCGCCGCGACCACCACAGTGATGGCTCCGATCCCGGAGGATCAATTCCTCTGTTCCTTCGGCCATATCTTTGCGGGCGGTTATTCAGCCGGGTACTACTCCTACAAATGGGCTGAAGTGCTGAGTGCGGATGCCTTCTCAGCATTTGAGGAGGTGGGTCTGGATCATGAGGATCGGGTTCGTGAAACCGGAGCTCGCTTCCGCGACACCGTGCTCAGCCTGGGTGGTAGCCGCTCCCCTTCGGAAGTCTTCGAAGCATTCCGCGGCCGCCCTGCAAGCACCGAGGCGCTGATTCGCCATTCCGGCCTGGTTGCCGCGGCCTGAACTCAGTCGCGCAACGTGCTGCAAAGCCGTCGAAGGGCGGCGGGATGGCTAATCAACTGCTGATGGGTCCAAACGGGGAGGCCCTCGCGACGACCCATCGGCAGAACGGCCCTCCAGCCTGGACACACCATCAGATCCCAGCGGCAAAAGAAGCTGCAGCACTCGATAGCAGCCAGGGCCTTGGGCTGTCCATTCAGTTGCCGTAACAGGCGACTGCCCACTTTCATGTCTGCAGCGCCGGCCAGTAGCGGGCGGGGCATCAGCTGGGCGGCAAGGGTGCCCTGCTGTGGACTGCCCACGCTGAAGAAGCGCCTGGTGCGCTGCACCCCCCCCAGCTCCTGCAACCAGATCCTCCCGATCACTCCCCCCATCGAGAACCCCAGAAGATCAACTTCGGTGTCTGAACCGAAGCGCTCCTGAATGTGCTGATCCAAGCGAGACGCCAACTGACGTAAGGGGACCCACCCCAGACCATGGGGAAGGTGCGGCGCAAGCAACGGGCGATCCGGCTGGTCAAGTTCCTGAATCAGGCGGTGAAAGAGGCGGGGCGTGTCCCAGAGACCATGCACCAGAACGAGGGGAGTGGTCACAGCGCCGACGTCCCCCCGTGACGCGAGCGTTCCACGAACACCCGACCGTTGAACCCTGGAACCGGTGCAGCACATTTGGTCAGTCGCAGCCAGACCGGGATGGGCCCGTACAGCGTTTCCAGACGATCCAGAACCTGCTCGCTGAAGTGCTCGATCGTGAAGCAACGAACCTGCTGGGACAGAGCTTGCAGGGCCTGAATCGCCACGCTGTAGTCAAGGCTCCGGCTCAGGTCGTCGGCTCCGGCGGCGGCAGTCAGATCGAGCTGAACACTGAAATCAAGGCTGAACCACTGGCCATCCCGGCGTTCGTGCTCCAACACCCCGACATGGGCCCACAAGCGGAGCTCCCGCACCCCGATGCAATCCATCAGAGGGGCCGGTCGATGTGGGTGAAGGCACAGCTGCCGTTGGCGTAGTCGGCAGCGATGTGGCCCTCGCCGCGTAACCGGTAGCGGTACGTCACCAGCCCCTCCAAACCGACCGGTCCCCGGGGCGGCAGGGTCTGGGTGCTAATTCCCACCTCAGCGCCGAATCCGTAGCGGAAACCATCGGCAAACCGGCTCGAGCAGTTGTGATAAACCCCGGCGCTATCCACCGCCGCAAGGAAGCGATCAGCAGCCTTGGAATCCTCGGTGAGGATCACTTCGGTGTGACGCGACCCGTAAGAGCGGATGTGGTCGGTAGCTGCCTCCAGATCATCCACCAGCTTCACTGCCAGGATCAGATCCAGATACTCGGTGCTCCAGTCCTCCTCCGTGGCCGCTTCAGCCACACCAAGGTCCATGCTCTCCGCATCGCCCCGCAGCTGAACCCCGGCAGCCGCGAATGCCGGCAGTGCTGCAGCAAGAAAAGGCTTGGCAATGGCCCGATGCACCAGCAACGTTTCGATGGCATTGCAGGCTGCGGGGTACTGGCCCTTGCTGTCCACCGCCACCCGAACGGCTTTATCAACGTCGGCCGCAGCATCCACGAAGAGATGGCAGACCCCATCGGCATGGCCGAGCACCGGGATGCGGGTGTTGTCCTGGATGAAGCGAACCAGTTCGTTGCTGCCCCTGGGGATGATCAGATCCACGAGGCCATCCAGACGCAACAACGCCAGGCTCTCCTGACGTGTGGTGAGCAGCGCGAGGGCATCGGCAGACACCGGACTTGCCGCCAGACCTGCCTGCAAGGCTTCCATCACGGCCTCGTTGGTGCAGCGCGCCTCACTGCCCCCCTTCAACAGGGCACCATTTCCCGAACGGATCGCCAGGGACGCGATCTGCATGACCGCATCAGGCCTGGCTTCAAAGATCACACCCACCACCCCAAGCGGGACGGAAACCCGTTCCAGGACCAATCCGTGATCCAGCTCCCTATGCAACTGGCGACAGCCCAGTGGATCGCTCAGGCTGGCCACCTTGCGGACGCCATCAATCGCTGCAGCCAACTTGGTTTCATCCAGCTTCAGCCTGGCCATCAGGGCCGGTGCCAGTCCCTCGGTTGCAGACCGTTCAAGGTCTTGACGATTGGCAGCCAGGATGCTGCCGGCACGCTCGGTCAGGGCATCCGCCATCGCCTGGAGCGCCAGCGCCCGTTGGCCGTCATCAGTCTGCCCCAGATCAACAGCAGCACGACGGACAGCCGCTGCACGCTGCAACAGCGCGGCGGAAGGCTCTGGAACGCTGGACATCAACGCAATCAATCTGGAGCCATCATCCCGTTCAGCCGCTGCAGGGCGAGCCGCGCAGCCCCAAGGCGTCCGGCGCCATTACCAAGGCAGGCGGCTTCGATGCGCAACCCCTCCCGCGACACGGCCTGAACCCGCGACTCCACCTCGCGGCGTACTGACGGGAGAAAGTGATGCGCTGCACCCGCCAGCCCACCACCCAGCAACACCAACTGAGGGGTAAACACGTAAACCAAAGAGGCAACGCCACAGCCCAGACACTCGCCGTAACGGTTCCAGACCTCAACGGCAGCCGGATCACCGGCATCGGCCTCTGCACTGAGCTGGCGAGGATCGCGATCGCAGAGCCGCCGCAGGCCCGTGATGCTCGCGAACTGCTCCAGGGAGCCACGGTTGCCGCTGTTGCAGGCCGGACCATCGGGCTGCAACCCGATCAGCCCCGGTTCCGCCGCCGCACCGTTGTGGCCCGTGAACAACTCCCCCTGCAGGAGCACTCCCCCTCCCACACCGGTGCCGAGGGTGAGCAGCACCACATCCTCCACACCCTGGGCAGCACCGAGCCAGGCCTCACCCACCACGGCACAGTTGCCGTCATTGGCGAGGGTGACCCGGCGATTGAGCCGTGACTCCAACCAGTCCGCCAGCGGCACGTCCTCCCAGCCGGGCAAGTTGATGCAAACCCGCGCCACCCGGGCAGCCGCATCCATCGGACCAGGAAGCCCGATGCCAACCGCCTCGGCCTGGTGCTCCGGGTCGATCTTTGCGATGGCCTCACAAAGGGCCATGGTCACGGCGCCAGGAACGGCGGGCTGCGGTGTGGGCCATTGCGCCTCCGCTAGCACCGTGCCATCGAAAGAGATCCGAGCCAGCTTGATCGCCGTGCCCCCGAGATCCACACCGATCACCTGCGCAACAGGCATGACTCAGAACCGGAAGAACACCTGCAACTGGCTCTGCCAGGTGCCGTTGGCATCCACAGCCCCAGACACGGTGGTGTTCGGCGTCAGCCGATAAGAGAGGGTTGCCTGGGGAGGAACATCTGTCGTGTTCGGTGCAGCCAGAACGGAGAGGTCGAACTTGTCGGTCAACGCCACACCAAACTCCGTCACCACTGTGAGTGTTGGCGAAATCTGGCCGGAGGTGCGCTCCTTCTCTGATTTCACATCGGGGTTGACGTAGGTCGGAAAAATCGCCACCTGGAGCCGTTGCCCCATGGCATCGGTCAAGGTGCCCAGCACAGGTGAGAGCAGCGACTGACTCAGCATCGTGGCCAAAGCAGCACCACCGTTTCCGCCCAAAGAGGCCAGGGAATTACCACCGATCAGACCCAACAGCTGCTGCTCGCTCATAGGTGGTGTGCTGCGTAGAACAAGATTTTCTTTGTCAACCAGACGGTTGGCCGGCCCGGTGGCCTGGACCATGACCTTCACCAAGCGGAGCTGACCACCCTCGGCATAAGCGCTGCCCGTGCCATTGGAAGCAAATAGGTTGGCACTGGTGATCTGATCGCTGCTGCCCGCGCTGACGGTGTCGGAGACCCTGGCTTGCATGGCGATATCCACATAGGGCACCAGACCCAGCGAGGGAGTAAACACCGCTGCATTCGCCGCCTGCGGATCCAAACGCAGTGGAGCAAGGGGAGGAATCCAGATCCTGCCGGACTTGAGCCGGATCAAGCCTCGCGCCTCCAAGGAGGGATCCAAGGGGCCGTTCAACGTGACGGCGCCTCCCCCTTTGAAGCTGATCCAAGGGGGCATCAGCACCTCGATATCAGGGCCCAGGGCCAGTCGAAGATTTTCAAAGCGGATAGCCGACAGTTTCGGCATGAACCGTTGCAGCTGATCCGGACCTTGGATGGATCGGTTGGGGCCCATTAGGACCAGAGGTTCCTGGAAGTCCCACTTCTCCGCCAGGAGTTGCATCACCGATTCGGAACCGGGCTGTACCTCCTTTGAGGGGCCCTCAACACCGGTGGGAACGAGGGTTTGAAGTCCGCGCCGCCGCAGCCGTCCGAAGAATCCGGACTGCGGCCGAAGCGTGCCTCGAGACAGGGTCAGATCTCCAGAGATGATGGGTTGCAACAAAGCACCGGAGACCTGCAGTTCACCATCGGCCTGGAACTGCACGATCGGCTGACGAATCTGACCTTGGCTGAGTTGCAAGGTGAGGGGTGGAGCATCGCTCCGGGGAGCAAACAGGCCGAGCGTTCCTGATCCACTCAACTTGCCGCCGCGGCCCACCTCGGCCTCAAGGCGTTGCACCAACACCCGATCGAAATCGAAGAGAACCGAGGCGTTGATCCGGCTCAGCGCCTGTTCACCGATGCTGAGGTCACCGTTGGTGACGACAAGAAAGCCATTGGCTTGGGGTTGCTTCAGGGGCCCGCGCAACAGAAGTCGCAGATCCGTGCCCCCCTGCTTGACCGTCAGCGAATCGCCCGCCAGAAGCGTCAAAACGCCAAGGGCATCCCCATGGCTTTCGATCTTCAGGTTCAGATCGGCATCGGGGTCGAAGGGAACGACCCCCGAAACGATGATGGGTTCCTTACTGTCCCCCCCCCTCAGGGCGAGATCCAGGCGGATCAAATCATGGTCGACGATGACCGATCGCTGCTCCAACTGCAGGGGTTGGCCCGCCAGACTTGCGGACTCGAGCACCAAATCGGAGACCAGCAGGGGCGCATCTCCGCTGAGGTCGTAACGGCCGCGGATGCCAACGCTGCCGCGCAGCTGCGGCGGAACAGGTGCCAGCAACGCCAGCAGCGGTAGCGGGACCTGCAGCAGCGAGAGGTCACCAGATCCACCGAACAACGGCCCACGCAATGTGGCGACCATGGGTTCGAGCTGGAGAGCCTTGGCCTGGTCGTCCCCTTCAATCCACAGATGGGCCTTGGCGATGAGATCGGCCTTCAGATGCTTTGGATCAGGAGCCTGGATCGTTCCCGAAACATTGACCCGTCCTTCCAAGCGCTCCAGTTCTGGTCCTTTGCTGGGATGGGCCAGGGCATAAGCCTCGAGAGCACGTCGCGATTGCGCCAACGCTTGTAACTGCCCATCGAGGGAACCGCCGAAAGTATTGATGAACAGAGTTCCGAGATCCTCGGCACGCCCAGAGGCCAGACCGGGATGGGTGTCGTTCCCTCTCAATTGACGGGAAATGAGCGTCAGCCAGGTGACATCAAGACCTTCCGCCTCGATCTGGCTATGCATCCGCCCACCTAGATCTCCACGGCCCTTCAGCCGGATGCTGCCTACCAGGGGGATAAGCGTTGCATCTGCCTGAAAACGTCCGTCCGTCAGGGATCCCTCCACATTGAGGCTCTCCATGGCGATTCCTGCCAAGGAGGGTTCAGCGATCGCAGCAGACCCACTGACCGCGAACGGGGCCATGGCCAGGCTCCCCTCACCCGTCAGCTGGCCAGCCACCGCTTTGGGCTGGTTGACCGGCGTAACGATGAATCGAAGACCATCGATGTTGAGGTCCGCTGCACTCCATCGGTAGCGGCGTTGCCCACCTCTGGGCGCCACACCATCCAGGCGCAACTGCCCCTCGCCACGGTCCAGACGCACGGCCTGAGGCCAACCATCTGCGGCGAGCTCGGCCACGAGCAAGCCGGGCACTGAGGGCTGCTGGGCCGCCATCTCAAGACGAGCGCCACGGCCGAGCACACCACTGAGGCGCCCTTGCCAACGCTCGGGAACCTGCAAGGCCCCGAAGCGGGGTTGGTCCAGCATCAGCCTGATATCTGTCTGAAGGGCTGACAGTGCACCGTTCAGCCGCCCCCGCGCCGCCACCCGGCCGTTCAAAGGCGTGCCGACCAAGGGGCTGAAGCGGCTCATTTCCAGAGGTTTGAGTTCAAAGCCGCTCTGCAGTTCACCGGCTTGCAGCCGCCCCTGCTCCAGTTGCAAAGGCAGGCGCGCTTCCGCCCGCAGCATCGGGCTGGTGAAGCGATCCAGCACCAGAGCCGAATCAGCCGTGGACCATCGGGTCTGGAACGACCAGCGCTCCAGAAGAGGATTCACCGCCTGGCCAAGCTTCAGGGTCAGATCCGGTGAGGCCAAAGCACCACTGACGTCAACGGCTCCAAGGATCGGAGCGGTTTGACCCAACCCTGCCTGAAGCGACGGGACGGCAGACCAGAAGCGGGGATCAATCTGCAGCTCGGTACTGCGCAGATCCAGGTTGGATCCGATCGTTCCAGCAAGCCCGAAGCGAAGTCCAGGGGCGCTGAGCCGGAGCCGGTCCACCAAAACAGCCGGTTGCTGAGGTTGAAGCCAAGGGGTGCGCCACTGACCATCCAACGTCAGAGCTGTGTTGAGGCCCATGGTCTCGGGCAGCTGGAGCTGACCATCGGCACTCCACCGGGGCTCCTCCCAGGGGCCCTGGATCCGGAGCTTCAAGCGATCCTTGCTCGCGGGGCTGACATCTGAGCTGCGAACTTCAGCGCGAAGATCAAAGCGTTTGTTCAAAGCCACGGAGCCTGAGGCCAGAGCCTCAAACGATCCGAAACGCAGTGTTGCGGGCTCCAACTTCAGTTGATCACCCTTGCAACCAATGCTGAGGCGACGGCTCTGGACTGACGCAAGTTTGAGACGGTTCAGCCTGACTCCACCCCGGCAGTTCAAGGCGCCACCGGTCCAGCTGATCTGGATATCGCCCTGCAGTTGTCCTGAGGCATCCAAATCCCCCGCGGGGGCCATGACCGTCCCGAACGGTTGCAGGTTGAGCCGATCCAGCCGACTGCGCAGCCTGAAGCTGGGGCGATCCCAGTGCCCTTGACCATCCAGGCGCAACGAGCCTTTGGAGTCGACCCAGCGCAGTGAAGATTCGGTGCTGAAAAATGCCTCCCCCAGCAAAACCGAGCCCTGGCTGCGGAGTTCAAGGGTCTGCCGCTGAGGGCCGAAACGCAGCCACGCGGGATCAGCCAACTTGTACTGGATACCAAGCCGCGGCAGGTCGCCTTCGCCGCTCGCAGGTCCAAACGTCCAGTAATGACCTGCCTCATTGACCTCTAACTGGCCGCGCAGCTTGTGCAGGGTGATCTGCAGAACCGGCTGCAAACGCCGAAGACTGGCCAGGGGCGCAAGGCTGACCTCAAACCCCGCCAGGCTTAGTTCAGAACGATCCGCCTCTGACGGCAGGATCTGGCTGGGGCCAATAGCCATTCCCCAAGGGCGTAATCCCTTGTAGGGACCGAGTTTCAGCGGATGACCAAGAGGAGCCGAAAGAGCTCTTTCCAAGGTGGGACGGAAGCGGGCAACGGTGCGCTCCGCAACACGATCAAGGGCGATGAAAACCGCTGTTCCAGCACCGATCAGAACGAAACTGCCCGCTGCTAGCAAGGCTCTGCGCCGCGTTTTCCCCATCAGACGCGACGGACATCCCGGAATCTCGCGCAATATAAGGAGACTGTTTTCAGTCCACCAGACCCCATGTCCTTCGATCAGCTGCTGCTTACTGCCGCTCCCTGGCTGGGCTGGTCCGGTCTTGGGCTGGGAGTGCTGACAGGTGTTGCCTTCCTCGCCCGTTGGGGCATCCGTTTTCGCCTGGTCGGCGTCAGCAGCTTCACGCTGTTGCTGGCGGTCAGCTGCTGGGCATTCGGCGTGAGCTACACACCACCCGTGGTGGTGGAGGGCGCTGTACGGGCGCCGATCGTGTTCGACAACGGCAACGACCTGGTCGTGGCACAGGTTCCGACCGACCTAGCGCCTTCAACAGTCCAGGCCACCCTGGAGCAACTGGAAGGGAACCTGCGTGGCTCCGGCCGCAGCAGCAGCACTGTGCTGGTGCGGTTACGGGGAATCCAGACAGAAGGCGACGGCCAGGGCCGCCCCGTCATCCTTGGCGAGGTCAGCAAGACCTTTCGTTGATGCCGAACTTCAACGACACGATTCAGGAGCTTCCCCAGTCGTTTCGCAGGGAAAAAAAGGAGCTTGATCAGGCTGGCATCAACCACTGGTCGGCCATCCGCGACCTCACGGATCTGGAGTTGAGCCAACTGGCCCGCAGCGGTCAGGCATCGGCCCGCAATCTCAAACGGCTACGGGGCATGGCGAACTTGGTCTGCGGGTTGGATCTCCCCCCCCAGGACGCCGCGCTGCTGATGCATGCCGGCATTGCCACACCAGCCGCTTTAGCGGCGTGCAGCCCCGAGCGCCTCGTACGCCAGACCGGCAGGCTGGAGCGCAGCCTCGGGACCAAAAGGCCCGCCGTCGTGGATCTGAAGGTGGCCGGCGACTGGATCCGACGCGCCAAACAACTTGCGAACTGACCCCAAGAGCCCTGACTTGCTGTCCAATCCTGCGTAAGAAGAATTGATGAGGTTGTCCCCCCTGCGCACAGCTCTGGTTGCTTTGGCTCTGATCGGGTCTCCCTCACTTGTGGGTGCTGCTGATTCAGATTTGCTCAACAGCGTCAAACGCAATCCTGAAAAAGCCAAGGCGATGTGTCGTTCATTCCGGGACATGAACGACAACGGACAATCGGCCTACTCCAAGAAAGCCACCCGCAAGATCGCCACAAGTCAGAACCTGAACTTTCAGGATGCGGAAATCCTGGTGACCTACGTCGTGGGGATGCATTGCCCCGATGTCCGCTGAGACCAATGGAGTTCACTGCCGCCATGCGGCGCTGACGCTTCCTGATGGCGTCGTGCTGCAGTCGAGGCTTTGGCACCCCAGCCATGGCGGACCCTGGCCTGCCTTGCTGATGCGGCAACCCTATGGAAGCCGCATCGCCTCAACGGTCACCTACGCCCATCCAACGTGGTGGGCCTCCCATGGATTCCTAGTCGTCGTTCAAGACGTGCGAGGTCAAGGGGAATCTGAGGGCAGCTTCGGGGGATTTGGTCAGGAAGCGGCCGACACCACCGCCACCCACGCCTGGGTTCGCCAACTGCCGGAGTGCAATGGCCGCCTTGGGGCCTACGGGTTTTCGTATCAGGGATTAACCCAGCTCACCGCAGCTGAATCCACGCCGCCACCGGATTGCACAACACCGGCGATGACCGGACTGGACGAACGTCGCCACTGGAGTTGTGAAGGAGGTGCCCACTGGTGGCACCTTGGACTCGGCTGGGGGCTCCAGCTCGCCGCTCTTCAGGCACAGCGACGCGGTGATGCAACGGCATGGCTGGAGATCCGCAGAAGCCTGGAAGACAACCGTTACCTGCGGGACGGGCCTGCACTGCTGGAACGCCATGACCCCGATGGCATGGCTTGGAGATGGTTGCAAAGCGACCCGGCCCAGGAGCAGCAATGGACGGTTCATCACCCCCCCGTGAACTGGCTCCAACGCCCGATGCTGTTAATCGGCGGATGGTGGGACCCGCATTTGGTAGGCCTTCTCGACCTCTGGTGTCGCAGCCAAGCCGCTGGAGGTCAGCCATCACTCCATATCGGACCGGCCTCCCACCTGCAGTGGTGGCCGGAAACCCAGCAGCTCTTGCTGCAGTTCTTCCAAGAGCACTTACAGGATCGACCACCACTGAAGCCGGCGCCAACCAGCCAGCTCTGGAACATCACGCACCATCACTGGGACGCCATCCCCGCACCAGACGCGGTCGAAGCGATCTCATGGGGACTGCGCAGCCAGGGACTGTCCTGCATCGATCCACACGACGGTGCGCTCGTGACGGATGGAGAGGGAGAGGGCGGCGTAAGCATCGTTCATGACCCCTGGCGACCGGTTCCAGCCATTGGTGGACACCTCGGAACAACCCCTGGCCCCGTTGACCGGTATGCGGTTGATCAACGCAGCGATGTCGCAACATTCACCTCTGAACCTTTGGGGGCTGAACTGCTGCTGTCGGGTCAGCCGTTGCTGCTGCTGAACGCCCAAGCAGACCAGCCAGGGTTTGATCTCTGCATCAGCCTGTCGCGCCTGCCTGCTGACGGCAACACAGTTGAGCAACTGAGTACGGGCGTCCTGCGAGTACGAGGGGAAGAGGCGCTGACATCAGCGATCCGCAACGTGACCCTTCAACCCCTTCAGGCCGCACTGGCTCAGGGAGATCGCTTGCGGATCTCAATCGCAGCAGCAGCGTGGCCTGCCATTGGCGTCAACCCTGGGCACGACGGCGTGCCCTGCGGAGCACCAAGCCAGGAGCATCGTGTGGTGACGCTGACACTCGAGCTTGCTGACTCCACCCTGCAGCTGAACCCCTTTACCTCCGGCAGACTGAAGCTCGACTGATGTTTGTGCTTTGAAGCTCTCTGCTGCCCTGCTGGCCATCGCTCTGTCAGCCCCGATGGGGTTGATCAGTCCCGCAGCAGCGGAGGAGCTAACCAGGACTGAACTCACACCAGCCCAGGCAACAGCGGCCGCTGAAGTCCTGCTGGAGGCTCTGAAGGAACGCCAAGGGAACGTGATGCATGGCGCCCTAGCCGCTCCAGTCCAGACCAGTGTTGATGTCAAGACCGTCCAGGCTCGCCTTGACCAACGCGTAGCCATCGAAGCGAGCCGCATTGTCAGCGTGATTCCCGGCTACAACACGACCACGATTGACGCTGTCGTGACCACCGCATCCGGTGACGAAGGGATGCTGATGGTGCTGGACGAGGACGGCAAGCTGCTCGCCTGGAAGTGGACCGATCAGATCCAACCCATCGAAACAACAGCGCTGGAATTCACCCGGGACCTTGCGGCAGGCCGTTGGATTGCCGCAAGGTCCAAGATGTCCTTGCAACTTCAGGAAGAGCTGGCTCCTGGAGACCTGGAACGCAAGTGGACCAAGCTCAGCCGAGTCGCTGGTGGTTTCCGCAAGGTCAAGGACGCTGTAATCGCCCACCAGGGGGGGGATCAGCAACTCGTCCTCGTGGCTGTTGCCTTCGGCAAGGCCACATCAAACTTGTTTGTGATCTTCGACGAACGTGGTCGGATCATCAACGTCGACATTTCCAGGGACTTCGTCTGAAGATCAGCGGATTTGTTTCGTAAATCAGGCTTAACATCGCGCCCAATTCTTAGGTCTCCCATGGGTGTCGCCGCAGTCCTCGACTGGATGGTGCAGGACGGCGAACGGTTGGCGAATTGTCGCCATGACCACCCGTTCGCGGTGCTCGGTCCCCAGCCCTCAGATCAGGGTTGGACCGTGCGGATGTGGATGCCAGAGGCCCAAAGCGTGACCCTGCTGGTGGCTGGCGAACAAATCGCCATGACCACGCCGAACCACCCCTGGGTGTTTGAGGCAGAGATCGGCAAGGACCCTGGCCTGGACTACCGGGTCCGAGTCGAACGAGGCGGCATCGTTCACGAACAGCACGATCCCTGGGCCTTCCGTGGTGAATGGATGGGCGAAATGGATCGCCACCTGTTTGCTGAGGGCAACCATCACCACATCTGGCAAAAGATGGGTGCCCACCTCACCGAGCGAGAAGGCATCACGGGTGTGATGTTCTGCCTTTGGGCTCCCAACGCTCTGAGCGTCTCAGTCATCGGAGATCTGAACTCCTGGGACGGACGCCACCACCCCATGCAACAGCGTCTCGGTGGCATCTGGGAATTGTTCGTTCCCGGACTCAATGAAGGCCATCTCTACAAATACGAAATCCGCACCCAGGACGGCCACTGCTACCAAAAGGCTGACCCCTACGGTTTCCAGCACGAAGTCCGCCCGGACAACAGCTCCGTGGTGGCCCGCCTGAACGGATACAGCTGGGACGACCAGGAGTGGATGCAGAAGCGCGACAGCAGCAACGCGCTCGATCAACCCATCTCGGTGTACGAAATGCACCTGGGCAGCTGGATCCACGCCTCAGCGGAGGAGCCGTGGATTCAACCCGACGGGACCCCGCGCAAACCGGTTCCTGCGGCGGATATGAAGCCCGGTGCTCGCCTCCTCACCTATGCCGAGCTCGCCGATCGCCTGATTCCCTACGTCAAGGAGAGGGGATTCACCCACATCGAGGTGATGCCGATCACCGAGCACCCCTTCGATGGGTCGTGGGGCTATCAGGTGACGGGTTGGTACGCCCCCACCAGCCGCTACGGAACGCCTGATGAATTCCGGGCCTTCGTGGATCGCTGCCACGCCGAAGGGATCGGGGTGATCATCGATTGGGTTCCCGGCCATTTCCCGAAGGATGCCCATGGCCTTGCTTTCTTCGATGGTGCACACCTTTACGAACACAGCGATCCACGGATCGGGGAACACAAGGAATGGGGCACCCTGATCTTCAACTACAGCCGCAATGAGGTTCGCAACTTCCTTGTTGCCAATCTGATCTTCTGGTTCGAGCAATTCCACATCGATGGCATTCGTGTGGATGCGGTGGCCTCGATGCTTTATCGCGACTACCTGCGTCCCGATGGGGAATGGCTCCCGAATGAGAACGGCGGGCGGGAGAACACCGAGGCGGTCCGCTTCCTCCAGCAAGCCAACCACGTGCTGTTCCAGCACTACCCCGGGGCCCTCTCCATTGCGGAGGAATCAACAACCTGGCCGATGGTGACGCAGCCAACGGACATCGGAGGGCTCGGATTCAACCTCAAATGGAACATGGGTTGGATGCACGACATGCTCGATTACTTCGAGCTGGACCCGTGGTTCCGCCAGTTCCATCAGAACAACATCACCTTCTCGATCTGGTACACCTACACCGAGAACTTCATGTTGGCGCTGAGCCACGATGAAGTGGTGCACGGCAAAAGCCATCTCCTGCACAAAATGCCAGGAGATGACTGGCAGAAGTACGCCAACACAAGGGCTTTGCTGGCCTACATGTGGACGCACCCCGGCAAGAAGACGATCTTTATGGGGATGGAATTCGGCCAGCGGGCCGAATGGAACGTTTGGGGGGATCTGGAGTGGGATCTGCTCAACTACGAACCTCACAAAGGCATCCAGCGACTGGTGGATGACCTCAACGTTCTCTACAAGGCGGAACCGGCCCTCTGGCGTGACGACTTCGACCAGTTCGGCTTCCAGTGGATCGACTGCAATGACAACCGCCATTCCGTCATCAGCTTCATGCGTCGGGAGAGCAGCAGCGGCACCTGGCTCGTGGTGGTGGCGAACTTCACTCCCCAAAGCCACTCCAACTACCGCGTGGGCGTTCCGCTCGCGGGCTTCTACGAGGAGATCTTCAACTCCGATGCGGCCAAATACGGCGGCAGCAACCTCGGCAACATGGGCGGCAAACCGACGGAAGAGTGGGGCATCCATGGCTATGAGAACTCCCTGGATCTCTGCCTGCCACCGCTGAGCCTGGTGGTGTTCAAGCACGACCCGAAACGCAGCCTCAGTAGCAGCGACCCTGACAACATCCTGTGACGAAGGTGATGACTATTAGGGGGTGAAGCGCTAGTGGAGCCTTTGATTCAGGTAAGTTTTCGGCTGACCTGACCGGGCTTGATGAGCGACTCTTTACCCCTGCTCCTGCGTGCTGCGCGAGGTGAATCGGTGGAGCGTCCTCCGGTTTGGATGATGCGCCAGGCCGGGCGCTACATGAAGATCTACCGGGACCTACGTGACAAGTACCCCAGCTTCCGTGAGCGGTCCGAAAACCCTGATCTCTCCTATGAGATCTCGATGCAGCCGTTTCATGCCTTCAAGCCTGACGGCGTGATCCTGTTCTCCGACATCCTCACGCCCCTACCGGGGATGGGGATTGACTTCGACATCATTGAGAGCAAAGGCCCCCAAATTGGCGACCCCATCCGAAGCATGGCCCAGGTGGATGCCCTGCACCCGCTGAACCCAGCCGAGTCGATGCCCTTCGTGGGCGAAGTTCTGGGACGTCTCCGCCAAAGCGTTGGAAACGAGGCGGCTGTTCTTGGTTTCGTCGGTGCCCCCTGGACCCTCGCCGCCTACGTGGTGGAGGGCAAGAGCAGCAAGAACTACGCGGTGATCAAGGCCATGGCCTTCCGCGAGCCCGACATCCTTCACAAGCTGCTCGACCACTTCGCTGAGTCGATCGCCAATTACCTGCGTTACCAGATTGATTCCGGTGCACAGGTGGTGCAGATGTTTGATTCCTGGGCTGGCCAGCTGAGCCCTGCTGACTACGACACCTTTGCTGCGCCCTATCAGAAAAAAGTGGTGGATCTGGTCAAGCAGACGCACCCTGATACCCCCTTCATCCTCTACATCTCCGGTAGCGCAGGTGTTCTCGAGCGGATGGCCAACACCGGCGTCGACATCATTTCGCTGGATTGGACGGTGGACATGGCGGAAGCCCTGGCGCGATTGCCGGAGCACATCGGTGTTCAGGGCAATGTGGACCCCGGCCTGCTGTTCGGCACCCCAGAGGCGATCGAGGCTCGCATCGATGACTGCGTCCGCAAGGCCCGCGGTCGCAAGCACATCCTCAATCTGGGCCATGGAATCCTGCCGGGAACTCCCGAGGAGAACGGTGAAGCCTTCTTCCGCTCCGGCAAGAGCGTGATGGACCGTCTCGGGGCTGCCGTTTGACCCGCATCCTGGTGACCGGCGCCAGCGGCTGCGTCGGTCAGTACGTCTCCCGCTGGCTGCTGGAGAATTCCGAGGCAGAGTTGCTTCTCTGGCTGAGGGACCCCGCCAAGCTCAATGCTGTTCCTGCAGACCACCCCCGCATCCGCCTTCTGGTGGGGGATCTTCGGGACACAGACCGGTTTGCCCATGAGCTGGCAACAATCAACCGGGTGATCCACACCGCCACAGCCTGGGGTGATCCCGAGCGGGCCGAACAGGTGAATGTGGTGGCCGTGAAGCGGATGCTTGAGCTTCTGGATCCAGCCAAGCTGGAACAGGTCATCTATTTCTCAACGGCCAGCGTGCTCGACCGGCACCTACGTCCACTGCCGGAAGCGCTGGCCTACGGCACGGAATACATCCAAACCAAGGCCCGCTGCCTCAGGGATCTGGAAGAGCACCCCCTGGCCAGCAAAATCATCGCCGTGTTTCCCACCTTGGTGTTTGGCGGACGGGTCGATGGCACCAGCCCCTTCCCCACCAGCTATCTCACCGAAGGCTTGGTTGAAGTGAGCCGTTGGCTGTGGCTGGCCCGTTGGCTGCGGGTGGATGCGAGCTTCCACTTCATCCATGCGGAAGACATCGCCCGCATCTGCGGCCTGTTGGCAACACATCCCCATGAGCCAAACCGTGAGCCCGGTCAAGGGGCGCTGCGCCGCGTGGTCATGGGTCAACCAGCCATTTCAGTGAACGACACCGTGGCCACCCTCTGCCGCTGGCGCGGTGTTGCTCGCACGCCAGGCATTCCGCTCTGGCCATGGCTGATTGAAACGCTAATCCGCGTTCTCCCCATTGAAGTGAACGCTTGGGACCGATTCAGCATTCGCCAGCGACACTTCATTCATGACCCGGTGACGCAGCCGGAACGCTTCGGTGGCAGCAGCCATGCTCCCGACTTAGCAACAGTTCTTTGTGATTCCGGATTGCCCAACCGCGGAACCCCCAGAGCAGAGCGTAAAATTGCTGGATCGACATAGCTCTTTCATGCGCTCCGTCATCCGCACCGTTGCAGCTGCTTGCTGCGCCTTCCTGATGCTGATCGGCCTCAACGTCGGCACAGCTCAAGCTGCCACCGTTGAAGTGAAGCTAGGCACCGACGCCGGCATGCTCGCTTTCGAGCCTGCAACCGTAAACATCAAGGCAGGCGACACCGTCAAGTTTGTCAACAACAAATTGGCACCTCATAACGCTGTCTTCGAAGGCAACGATGAGTACAGCCACTCCGATCTCGCCTTCAACCCCGGCGAATCCTGGGAAGAAACCTTCGCTACCGCTGGCACCTACGACTACTACTGCGAGCCCCACCGTGGTGCTGGCATGGTCGGCAAAGTGATCGTCGAGTGATTCCAAAATTTCTCTAGAAATTAAGGTTTCATCCCAATTGAACTGAAAACCCTGAGCTGTGTGTCAATCACAGCTCAGGGTTCTTTTTTTTGCCAGAAACGATGGATACCTTGGAGTATTGGACGGATTTTGATGGCACGCGCTGCAGGCCTGATCCTGACGCTCTTGATGATCGTCGGTTCGACTGATCTGCTGTCAGCCCCGGCGATGGCGATTGACACATCAGCCTTTGAGCAAGGCGAGCAGATTTTCAACAGCAACTGCGCGGCCTGTCACATGGGAGGCGGCAATGTGATCAGCGCCAAACGCACGCTGAAGATCAGCGACTTGAGCAACCACGTCGAGGCCTATACGAGCGCCCCTTTGGAGGCTCTTGAGCACGAAATCGAGGATGGCCTCAATGCAATGCCCGGCTATGCCGACAAACTGAGTGAAGAGGAGATCATTGCGGTGGCCACCTACGTCGAACAACGGGCTGAATTGGGCTGGTAAGTGCGATGAGTCGTGAAGCTCTTCAAGATTTTCTGCGGGCGATCGAGCATCACCAGGGATTGCGACGCGATGCTGCGCGTTGCAGCGATGACATCGAATTACTGGCCCTGGCCCAGCGCCATGGCTTCGACGTTATCCAGCGAGATCTCAGCGACGATGCTCAGGAATCAGCCATCACTCGCTGGTTTGAAACCAGCAGGATCCAACGCTCCTTTCAATCACCACCCTCTCAATCAAGACCGTCTCAATCAACACCGTCCTGATGGCCGTTGTCACCCTGCTCAGTGATTTCATTGATGGCACCAGCATGGCTCTGGCCGAAGACACCGATGCCGCCGATCTGAACGCCTTCATGACCGCCAATCAAGGCCGGCTCTGGGCGAGCGTGCAACAACGCCGAAGGCAGCGACGTCAAACCGTCGTGCGCCGCGGCCCGGGAACGGTGTACTTCGCAGCGGATGCCACCGGCGCAGCCACTGTGGAGCGCTACCTCAGCAGCGAAACAGGATCAGCAGAGGAAGCAGACGCCATGCAGGCCATGCAGGTCGCAGGGGTGGAAGTTGCACCCCATGTGGGGGCTGACCGCGAGCGCGATGCACTGCTCAACGGTCAATTGCGGGGGCTGACCGACCAAGCCAAGGCCGAGGGTTTCGGCTGAACCAACCGACCACGACCCAATGACGCTTCCCGACAACCCCCTGGGCCTAGAGAGTTTTGAGGAACTGGTCGCCTGGACCGTCTCCTACCTCCACTTCAAACACGCACTTGAGGTCATTGCCTTCACCCCAGAGATCGCGACGGCCTACCTGAACAACTTCAGCGACTTCAAAAGTCGCTACGCCACGGAGATGAAAAAGCAGGACATCCTGGAAGCCCGTCTTCCCAAGGAGATGCGAGAGACGATTGAGGCCGAAAACGCTCACCGTGCATTGCTGAGGCAGCTCCTCAACGGTTGATCAAGCATCAACTCAGCGCACGTCCTGACACGCCAAATCAGACCCTGAATGAGACTGAATCTCACGAAGCGGGATGGGCCTGTTTGGCAGCCTTCAGCACACCGAGGTAGAGGTCTTCGTCAATCTCGCGGATGTCGTACTCCGTCGGCTTCACCCCGTGATGGTGCTCATGGACGACCATCCAACAGCTGCGCTCCAGCTCTCCGCCAGCTGTCGACGACAGCGCCAAACTCTTCTGGACGAGAGACTCCACCAGCTGTGGATCAGACATCGGCCCTTCTCAGTTCGGCGAACTCTAAAAACCCATTCCGGTTTGCCGCCCCCTGGTGAGAGCACCCAACCGAATCCTTCGGTTTGCCCCCTCGGGCCTCGCATCAATCGCCATACGGTGAACGGAGTTTGAAGCGCATCAGAGATGCAACCCACGGCGGAACAGTTCACTGAAAAAGCCTGGGCCGCCATCGTCGCCGCCCAGCAACTGGCGCAAACCAGCAAACATCAGCACCTTGAAACGGAGCATCTGCTGCTGGCTCTTCTGCAGCAGAACGGTTTGGCTGGCCGAATTCTGAGCAAAGCAGGTGTCGACGTCGCCAATTTCCAAGCGTCGGTCGAGACCCATCTCAAGCAGCAACCCAGCCTTGGATCTCCACCGGAATCAGTCTTTCTGGGACGTTCCCTGAACAGCTGCCTGGATCGAGCAGAAACAGCCCGTGATGGATTCAGCGACAGCTACATCGCTATCGAACATCTGTTGCTGGCCTTGTCGGACGATGAACGCTGCGGAAGGCAACTGCTCAGCCAAGCGGGCGTCGATACCACCAAACTCAAAGAAGCCATTACTGCTGTGCGAGGCAACCAGACGGTGACCGATCAGAACCCAGAGGGGACCTATGAATCCCTCGAAAAGTATGGGAGGGACCTGACGGCAGCTGCCCGTGACGGCAAGCTAGACCCGGTGATCGGGCGGGACGAGGAGATCCGACGCACGATCCAGATCCTCAGCCGACGCACCAAGAACAACCCCGTGTTGATTGGCGAACCGGGGGTTGGCAAAACCGCAATTGTGGAGGGACTGGCACAGCGGATCGTCAACGGTGACGTACCGCAGGCCTTGCAGAATCGTCAGCTCATCGCCCTCGACATGGGGGCCCTGATCGCTGGAGCGAAATACCGAGGCGAGTTTGAGGAACGCCTCAAAGCTGTGCTCAAGGAGGTCACCTCCTCCGAAGGCCAGATCGTGCTGTTCATCGATGAAATCCACACGGTGGTGGGCGCAGGAGCCACCGGTGGAGCCATGGACGCCAGCAACCTGCTCAAACCGATGCTGGCCCGGGGAGAACTCCGCTGCATCGGTGCCACCACCCTTGATGAGCATCGACAGCACATCGAAAAGGACCCTGCCCTGGAGCGACGCTTCCAGCAAGTGTTGGTGGATCAACCCACGGTGGAAGACACGATTTCCATCCTGCGCGGTCTCAAAGAGCGCTATGAGGTGCACCACGGCGTCCGCATTGCCGACAGTGCCCTGGTGGCTGCTGCTGTCTTGAGCAGCCGCTACATCGCTGACCGCTTTTTGCCCGACAAAGCGATCGATCTGGTGGATGAATCCGCCGCGCGCCTGAAGATGGAGATCACCTCCAAACCTGAGGAGATCGATGAAATCGATCGCAAGATCCTGCAGCTGGAGATGGAAAAGCTCTCCCTCGGCCGTGAATCCGACAGTGCCAGCCAGGAACGGCTGCAACGGATCGAACGGGAACTGGCGGAACTGGGCGAACAGCAAAGTTCGCTGAATGCCCAGTGGCAGCAGGAGAAAGGCGCCATCGACGAGCTCTCGTCGCTTAAAGAAGAGATCGAACGGGTGCAGCTGCAGGTGGAACAAGCCAAGCGCAGCTACGACCTCAACAAAGCGGCGGAACTGGAATACGGCACCTTGGCCTCCCTGCAGAAGCAGTTGCTCGAGCAGGAAGCCCAGATCGCCTCGGAGGAGCCTGGCGAGAAAGGCTTGCTGCGGGAGGAGGTGAGTGAAGACGACATTGCCGAGGTGATCGCCAAGTGGACCGGGATCCCCGTGGCGCGGCTGGTGCAGAGCGAAATGGAGAAGCTGCTGCAGCTGGAGGATGACTTGCATCAGCGGGTGATCGGCCAGAACCAGGCCGTCACCGCGGTGGCGGATGCGATCCAACGATCCAGGGCAGGCCTGAGCGACCCGAACCGCCCCATCGCCAGCTTTCTCTTTCTCGGCCCCACCGGTGTTGGCAAGACCGAACTCTCCAAAGCACTCGCCAACCGGCTGTTCGACAGCGATGACGCGATGGTGCGCATCGACATGTCGGAGTACATGGAGAAGCACACCGTCAGTCGTTTGATCGGTGCGCCCCCAGGCTATGTGGGTTACGAAGCAGGGGGCCAGCTCACAGAAGCGGTGCGTCGTCGGCCCTACGCCGTGATCCTGTTCGACGAGGTAGAGAAAGCCCACCCCGATGTCTTCAACGTGATGCTGCAAATCCTCGATGACGGCCGCGTCACCGATGGGCAAGGCCGCACCGTGGACTTCACCAACACGGTGCTGATTCTCACCAGCAACATCGGCAGCCAATCGATCCTGGAGCTGGCCGCTGATCCCGAGCAGCATGAAGCGATGGAAGCCAGGGTGAATGAAGCTCTCCGGGCCCATTTCCGGCCGGAATTTCTCAATCGTCTGGACGATCAGATCATCTTCCACAGCCTCAGGCGGGAGGAGCTGCGCCAGATCGTCACCCTCCAGGTGGAACGCCTACGCAAGCGGCTGGCTGACCGCAAGCTGGAGCTCAACCTGAGTCACGGGGCCGCCGACTGGCTCGCCAGTGCTGGGTATGACCCTGTGTACGGGGCACGACCGCTGAAACGGGCTGTTCAACGGGAACTTGAGACACCCATTGCCAAGGCGATCCTGGCGGGTCGTTACGGCGAGGGGCAGGCGATCAGCGTGGAGCTGGAGGCTGACCAGTTAGCTCTGCGCTGAGAACCACGGGGGAACAGCGGTATAGGTGGCTGCGTTGCTGCTGTTCTCCCGAGCCTCCACCGCATAGCAACAGGTGCGACCGCTATCGCGCTCCTGCAGCAGCTTGTTGGCCCAAGCCCAGATCAAGGCCGCCGTCGCCTCCATGCCCACGTTCTCCATCACGCGGAGATCCAGGGCCCCGAGGTCGTGCAGCCGCTGCCACTCCGCCAGCAGTGGATCATCGGCATTGACCAGAAAGGTGTGGTCAAACTGCTGCCGCAGCTGTTGTTCGAAAGGGCGAAGGCTGGAGAAATCAACGACAAAACCGCAGGCATCCAGCTCAGTTGCGGCGAACCAGAGGTTGAAACTGCGGCTGTACCCATGCACGAAGCGGCAATGTCCTTCGTGACGCCACTGCCGATGACAGCAGGGATATCCGCTGAAGGCTTTGCTGCAGCTGTAAGGGGTCGGAGAAACGAGCAAGGGGGGAAAACGCGGAATGGAGCACGCTGCGGGAAGATTCAGGCGTTGCCCGAATGTTTGAGGCCTGATGCAGCCCCTCAGCCCCGCCTTCATTGACCAACTCCGTTTTAACGAAGCGGGGCTGATTCCAGCTGTGGCGCAGGACTGGCTGGACGGGGCTGTGCTGATGGTGGCCTGGATGAACCGGGAAGCGATCGAAGCGACCCTGCGCAGCGGTGAAGTGCATTACTGGAGCCGCTCACGCCAGGAGCTCTGGCACAAGGGTGCCACCAGCGGTCACATCCAGACGATGCGTGAGATCCGCTACGACTGTGATGCCGACGTGCTGTTGGTGACGATCGAGCAGACCGGGGATGTGGCCTGCCACACCGGTGCCCGCAGCTGTTTCTTCGAGAACAGTGACGAAAGAACTCCTGGTGGAACAGCAGCTCTGCTGCCGCCAACGGATGCCTGCACCGAACTGTTCCGAGTGATCGAGGGAAGACGTGACCAACCGGAGCAGGGCAGTTACACCAACAAGCTGCTGGCGGGGGGAGACAACAGCATCCTCAAGAAGATTGGCGAGGAAAGCGCTGAGTTCGTGATGGCCTGCAAAGACGACAATGCCGACGAGATCGCGGGTGAGGCCGCTGACATCGTCTTCCACATGCAGGTCGCCCTGGCCCATCACGGTGTCAGCTGGAGGAAAGTTCAGGAAGTACTGACAGCGCGACGGGGTGCCCCGCGCCGGCATTAAGGCAAGCAGGGGCTGTCGCTGCTGATCACCACTTCATCGCCGAGCTCCACCGTGTCCAAGAGCACCCCCATGGTGAGCTGACCGGTGTTGATGCAACCTCCAGTCACCGCCTTGCCGATCCTGGTCTCGTCGTTGGTGCCGTGAATGGCAAAGCTGTACCAGCGAAAGACGCCGTCGTAGGTGTTGAAGCGAAAGGGCTGCTCGGTTGCCGGAACAGGAGCCAGGCTGATGTAGCCGATGCCGTATTCACCGGTTTCCCCATCACCTTTGAAGTCGATGGAATTCATGTTGGTGAAGAGGGTCTCGCGCAGCTCCTCCTCCGTTTTTCCTGATTGCTCCACCAGTGAGGGGTCCATCTCGAAGCGGTCGTTGCTGAGGATGGCGTTGACCTGAAACGTTCCGAGCGGAGTGACACCCTCTTCAAAGGTGGTGCCTTCACAGCCAATGCCATGGCGCCCATGGCCGACGGTGAAACGCAAAGGGCCCTCAGCACGATCCAACACACCTTCACTGGCGATGGGATTGCTGCCATTCAGCTGGATCCGAATCGGTTCACGAATCTGTGGGTCCTGCAGAAACGAACTGGTGTCAGAACGGCAACCCACAAGGCTGACGAGCACGCCAGCCATCACCAAAGAACGGATCAGATCCATGCATTGACCTCGAATGCGAGCAGCATGCCGCGCCCGGATGTCGACGTCACTCAGGCAAAGCAGATTCGGACGGTTCAATCGGCTGTTGAATCGTTGAACCGAAGCGGGTCGTCTGCTGCATCACCCACGCAAGGGTGAGGCGATCCCGTTCCGATGGCACCAATACAGGGCTCTCCCCCTGATTTATCGCCAGGGCATCGGTAGGAACAGAACTGTGACCCCAGAGCCCGAAGGCGTGGCCAAGTTCGTGCAGAGCTGTGGCTTGCAGGGTTTCGGCCCGAAGCTCCGGGGAGACCATCACCTTCACCTGGGGCTCCAATCGCCGGCTGCCAAGACGCTGCACGTCAACGATCTGCAGCTGCGTTCGTCCGTTGCTTGCCCGCCATACCCCAGCGACCTGACGCCGCGCCGGACGCTCACGTCGAATCAGCACATTGGCCTGGTCTGGGCTGTCCACCCTCGTGATTGGAACCAGTGCCTTCCAGGTGGTCAACGCCGATGACACCGCCTTTAGCCAGCGTTGGTCCCAACGGTTGGCAGGGGTTGCGTGAGCAGGCTGAATCCAGACGCACCAGTGCTTCAGCACGGGCGGGCCCAGAGGTGTGGTGGCGAGGGAGGAGGCATACCCCGGACGCTGACCAGGAGCCTGGCGTTCCAAGGAAACCTTCAGCGTTCGAATCTGCTCTTGCGGAGGACAGAGGTCGGGTTGCATCAGGCGGCGGGGAGACCAACGCCGCGGGCCATGAGTGTCGCCATCAGAGGAATGCTGGCGAAGCCGACCAATTCAATGTTGATGATCCAGGCCAGACGTCCTGCGAGAGCTTCGCTCACTTTCGGCAGCTCGCCCTTGCGCAGTGGAATCGCCCAGAGGATGTAGGTGATCGTGGGATACAGCGACAGCCCCCCCACGGAGAGGTAAAGGCCAACCTTCCACCAGAACAAGGGGTTCTGGGTATAGAACTCGGCACCCTGGCCGAAGTGAATCACCCGCAGAATTCCACTCACCAGCAAAGCCAGGGCAGCGATGCCGTAGACGATGTCGGTGATCACCATCGCCGTTGCTTCCTGGCGATTCGGATCGGCTTTGATCAGCTTCCGCTCCAGCACGAGTGCGCCGAAACAGAGCATGAAGCTGAGGTAGTGAACGTAGGCAACGCCAGCGTTTTTGGCGATGTCGGATGTCAGAGCGACGGCCAGGGGCATTGGCGTATCAACAGAAGGTGCGGCGACCTTAGCCACCCAATTGAATTAACAATGAAAGATTCACTTCATCAACAGGAAGAAAGAGTGTAATAACGCAAAAAGTGTTAATTCGGGAGTCTTTATTATGACCGCCAGAAAAAAACACTTTGGTTCTAGGTTCAATTCAGCCGTATCGTCATGATGACGAGTTCTCTGAGTGCTTTTCTCGGCGAAATTGGTCGCCATCAGCTGCTCACCCCAGAGCAAGAACTGATGATGGGGAGGAAGGTTCAAGCGATGGTTGCCATCACCGAACGCTGTCATCTTGCTGGCGGGAGTGGCCCAGCATGTGAGTACAGCGATAAAGAAAAAGGAGTGATTCGCCGTGGAGAACGGGCCAAGAATCAGATGATCACCTCAAACCTTCGCCTGGTCGTCAATCTGGCGAAGCGCTATCAGGGCAAGGGCTTGGATCTTCTTGATCTCATTCAGGAGGGAACACTCGGGCTGACCCGTGCTGTGGAGAAATACGACCCCACCCGCGGCCATCGTTTTTCGACCTATGCCTATTGGTGGATCCGTCAGGGCCTGAACAGGGCGCTCTCCACCCAAAGCCGCACCATTCGCATTCCCGTGAATGTGAACGAAAAGCTCACCAAGCTGCGGGCGGCCAAGGCGCGCTTGATGCAGAGGAATGGCCTGAGCCCTACCGGGGAACAATTGGCGGAGTTCATGGAGATCCCCATCGCTGAAGTGGAAGACCTCTTGGCCTGTGAACTTCGCAGCGTCACCGTCAGCCTGCAGGGGGTTGTGAAATCGAAATCCGATCCCTCAGAGCTGGTGGACGTGCTGCCCAGCGAGGAGATGCCTCCGATGGAACGGGCCGAAATCGCTGAGCGCACAGCCTCGGTTTGGTCGTTGCTGGCCAAAGCCAATCTCACCCCGAAAGAGCACACCGTCGTGACCTTGCGCTTCGGGCTGGATGGCACCAACGAATGGCGCACCCTTGCAGAAGTGGCTCGCCACATGAACTGTTCACGGGAATATTGCCGTCAGGTGGTGCAGCGGGCCCTGCGCAAACTGCGCAAGACCGGAATTCAAAACGGACTCGTGGAATCCACACTCTGAACATCGGCTCACACAGCTAGCGCTTTGCAGCTGATGTGGTGAGAGTGAAGCAATCTGGCTCCCTCCGCATGACCAACCATGCAGCTCGAACCACCGTTGAAGCCGACGTGCTTGAACGGGAAGTCATCGACGAGAGCCTGCTGCGCCGGCTATTGCAGCGGGCTGGCAGGGGTCTTGCCGCCCCTGCCCTAGAAGCCCTGGAGTTGATGCTTGACCCAGAGACTCCCTCAGCAGCGCGACTGACGATGCTCGCAGCCCTGAGTTATCTGTTGATGCCAGCTGATCTCATTCCCGACCTGCTGCCTGTGGCAGGTTTCAGTGATGATTTGGTCGCGCTCTCAGCAATGGTGGGTCTTTGGAGCAATCACGTCACCCCGTCGATCCGGATGCGAGCTCGCCGCAAACTGGATCGATGGTTTCCCCTTGCGCACTGAATCGCTGAACTGAATCGCTGAACTGAGTTGCTGATTGATGTCTGGCTGGACCCCTGAATTTGAAGCAGATCTCACCCTGCTGCTGAAGGACTGGTTGAAACACCAGGGGCGCTCGCAGGCCGACCTGCGGCGAAACCTTCGCGCCGTGTCGACCCGAATGCCCGCACTGCTGGAGGTGCTGGAACGAGAACACAAGCTGCGCGGACTGTCCGGACTGGCTGATCGGCTCTGCAGCGTCGAAGCCGAATGGCATGGCCAGCCAGCAGCCGACAGCAACGGCGTCGCAGCAGCAGAGGAGGATCCTTTCGGTCAACTTGATCTGCTTTTGCAGGAAATTCGAGACGACTGCTCCGATTAAGGGACATCACGGGCAAAGTGGTGGCTCAGACATCGCTTCGATGACGCCTACACAACTCCTTAGTGCCACCTTCTGTTTGACCATGTCGGTGTGCGGCGCTTCGTCTGCCCTGGCCCAGACAGAAGGTTGGCTGAGGGGACCTGGCAGCGCAACAGACAAAGACAGCAAGATCGAGGCCACGAATTGCGTGACGGCAGAAGACGGCTCGATGACCTGTGACACCAAAGTCGTTAACCCGGCCAGCAACACCAAAGCACGGCCTTACTACAACCCCTTCAACGACTGAGACCCGTGAGCGGACCCACCCGATCGAAGAGAACATTTCTTGGTTTTGTTGATGCTGGTGAGCGCGAGGTCGCCCGACTTCTGACCCTGATCACTTCTGTTGTGATCGCTGCAGCGATCATCCAACTGATGATTTCTCTGGGCTCCAAACTGCTGACTGGATCAGCGGCGACGTGGTTAGGCGACGATCTCATCAAGATCCTCGGCGATCTGCTCACCGTTTTGATCGCCCTGGAGGTGCTGCAAAACATCACCAGTTACCTACGCCGCCATGTGGTGCAGATCGAACTGGTCCTGGTGACTGCTCTCACCGCAGTGGCCAGGAAAGTGATCGTGCTGCCTTCAGGTGCTGAAAATAAACCCCAACTTTTGGTTGGTCTAGGGATCGCTGTCGTCTCTCTCTCCGCCGCTTACTGGTTGGTCAAACGTGCCAATGCAACTCCCACCAAGACACGGCTTGGGCGTGGGTCTGCCAGCAAACTTGAGCACCAAGACTGACAACTGAGGGATGGATATGGGCCAAAGAGGAAGGCCGCCCTTCCCGCTGGAAAGACGGCCTATCTCGCTCGTTTGCGCATTGCAATCGACCTCATATTCAGTGTCTGATGCCTTGGGAAAACTCCTCCAGCAATGGAACTGAGACAGGAAAGGTCGAAGCGTCTGGCTCAAGGCACCCTGGGGCCATGGGGTCCAGGTGTGAAGCAACTCTCCTGCGGGGCACCTCCGAACGATGCAGAGGAGAGTCGACTGGCTTGACGCTCTTCATTGTCGCGCCAGACGAATTGCTTACGAATGGGTGGAAACTGTTGGAGCAGGGGCCAGAAAGTCAGTCTGCTTCTGCGATTTGCTCAGGTGGAGTGTCGGCCGTCATGGGCACCTCCGATCTCGATACACACACTCTCGTCAGCGATGACGGCAACGGCAATCAGCTGTCGTGCTCATTGCCTTTTGGGGCCGGAACACCCCATCCTTGGAATGGCGTGCCTGAACAGACTTAAGGGGCATCCCAGTGCAGGGCCAGCCAGAGCGTTCCAGGATCAGGGTCCGTGCGCTCGACCCGGTGGCGTTGATGGGGCGGAAGTGAAAGATGATCTCCAGGGCTGAGATCCACAATCCGATCGGGGTTCTCCAGCGCAACACAGGCGCTACCCCGCAGGACAAGCACCCATTCGTGTTCGGACTGATCCATCCATTCGTCGCTGGGGGATCGGTAGTCATTCGATGCGATCAGCATCAATCTCCAAGTCTCGGCCGACGCCAGCACCCGCATTGATTCCTCCCCGGGAGGTGGGCAAGGGGTCGCCAGCAGATTGGCGTCCCCCCCCTGCCCATGGTCACGCTCTCCCCAGCGCCGACCAATGTCGAATCCCCAGGATTGGGCCAGCTGCACAACCTGATTGTGGTCAGCACAGTCCGCCAGCTTTTGACGACTGCTGGAGTCGTGCTGCACACGCTCCGCAAGGGACTGAAGTTGGGAGATCTTGCTGAGGAAACGGATCAGATCCTGTTCCGCCATGGGGGGACCACACAGCTTCAATAGTGATCCTGACAACAGACCAATTCAGGGATGGGCGCAAAAGTCAGAAGATCCTGACGTTCTATTTCATGCCTTCTGCAACCAAGGCTCTCACCATCTGCGATCTGGAAGCAGGCTTCTCCAACTACTGCTTGGCCCTTAGACGCCTTGTCGCGGATGGACGCGACCTAGACGCCATTCGCCGGACTGTCTGCTGGGATTACCTGCAAAGACTGCACAGCTCCCTTCCTCAGGATTACCGCTCTCCAGACGAACTGATTCAGCGGTACCAAAGGGAGGCATCACCTGCTCAAGCAGACTGATCGAAGCCACAACATCCCTGTGCTGAGCCATGTCCTGCGCTACTGCATTGGTGCATGTTTGCTACTGCTGCTGAGCCTCGGAACAGCTGAAGCCACTGCCGCTGCCGTTCCAGATGCCCAGCAAGGAGCGGTGTTGTTCGAACAGCACTGCGCGGGATGCCACATCAACGGCGGCAACATCATTCGCCGTGGAAAAAACCTGAAGCTGAAGACCCTCGAGCGTGATGACATCGCAACGGTGGACGCCATCGCAGCCATCGCCCGTGAAGGGCGAGGCCAGATGAGCGGATACGCAGACGTTCTCGGGACGGATGGTGATCAGCTTGTGGCGGAATGGATCCTGATGCAGGCTCAGAACGCCTGGACCCAGGGATAAACCTCGAGAGCCGTCCAGATTCCCTGCTTCCAATAAATGTCGTCCTCAACGAGCTTGCGCACGACGGAGATGTCGTCTGCCTCGAAGATTCCGAAAACGTGGGTGCTTCCTTCAGTGGGCCCAAGAGTGACAAGCGTCCCCTGCTCTTTAAGACCCTGAAGGCGAGCGAGGTGTTCATCTCGATAGGGAGCACGCTTCAAAAGAGCATCCGTGCAGTAAGTGCCCCACAAGACGAAACGTGCCATAGCAAAAGATGAAATACCGAAGAACTTTTCAGTAGAAAGGATGGCATAACGGATTGAGAAAACGCTATGTTGTGAAGGTTGATTTCTCACGAAAGCGATGCTCACTGGGAGCGACCTTCTCAATAAAGTCAAAGACCTGGGTGATGTCAGCAAGTCTGATCTGGTTCGTGTCTGTGGCTATGTTTCCCACAAAAAGGATGGCAGCGAACGTCTGAATTTCACCGCTTTCTATGAAGCCCTCTTGGATGCCAAAGGCGTCAGTCTTGGTAGCGGCGGTGTTGGCGGTGTCGGCAAAGGTGGCCGCAAGCTCAGCTATGTGGCCACAGTGCAAGGCAACGGCAACTTGCTGATCGGCAAGGCGTATACGGCTCTTCTTGACCTCACGCCTGGAGATGAATTTGAAATCAAACTAGGCCGCAAGCAAATTCGTTTGACGCCTGTTGGTGGGAGTGATGAAGACGAAGAGTGATGCAGCCACAGGTGCTGAGAGCACAAGTGTTCTCTCTCTGGTCGAGACCTTTTCAACCCCGACCATCGTCGGGGTTTTTTCATGCCATCAGCGTGATGGAGGCCACTAAGGCTGATCAGCAGCGACGCGCAATTCAGCGCAAAAACGACCAGCCTCCTGAGCGATTTCGCCAGGAGATGCTGCAGCCATCCTTTTCACAAGCGCACTTCCCACAATCGCTCCATCGGCACCCCAGCCACGAACCTGGCGCACCTGCTCAGAGCCTGAAATTCCAAAACCAACGGCGACAGGAACGGGTGAGGTTTGTTTCAGCTGCTGGACCAACCCTTCAACTCTGCTTTCCATTTGGGCCCGCTCACCGGTGACACCGGTGACACTCACCAGATAAGTGAAACCTCGGCTGCATGTCGCAATCCGACCCATTCGATCTTTGGGTGTGGTGGGTGCAACAAGAAGCACGAGATCCAATCCGTATCGCTCTGCAATTGTCGACAACCGCTCCGCCTCTTCGAGAGGTAAATCAGGCACCACAAGCCCGGCCGCACCGGCCTCCGCTGCGGACTGGCAGAACGCCTCCATTCCCACATTCAGCAGCGGATTGGAGTAAGTAAACAGAATGACGGGAATCTGCAATTTCCCTTTCAAGGACCGCAGCATGTTCAGAACCGCCTTGGGCGTGGTTCCAGCGGCAAGGGCCCGAGAAGCGGCGGCCTGAATGACCGGTCCATCAGCGAGAGGGTCGCTGTAGGGCATCCCCAGTTCCACCATGTCGGCCCCGGCACTTTGCAGGCTGAGGAGCACTTCAGCGGTCACAGAGAGATCAGGGTCGCCAGCCATCAGGAACGGCATCAGAGCGAGGCGACCGTCCTGCTTCAGCTGCTCAAAGCGCTGGGCGATGGAAGAGGACTGCTGATTGGGCATCTCGGTCAACCGACCAGGAACAAACCTCGAAAGCCTATGAGTCGGCGGGGGCGTCACCGTCCGAAGCAACCGAGGCATCCGCTCCGATCTTGCGCAACAGCGCCTGCTGCTCCTCCTCTGGGAGAGCATCAAAACGAGCCTGAAGCGCGTCAGCCTCCTGCTTGTCGTACACCTCGCGGTAGCGACGCCGCTGATTCATGTAGGTCATTTGGCCGGTCACAACCCGAAACAGGTAGGAACTCGTCCAGACCACAACGATCACCACCAACAATGTCTGGGCAGCAATCCCTGCCGAGAAACCTTCAAAGCCCGCAGCTTGAAAGCCCACTTGCCCAACCCCTCCCAGCAGGAGGACGGCGAGTCCAATCAGAAGAACCTTTCCACGCGTCAATTCAGACGTCTCCCTGCCCGCTGAGACGGAAATTGAGGAACGGAGCGAACAGAATCATCCCCGGGAAAAAGAAGAAGACCATCCCATATATCCCCAGGCGCTCCAGCTTGCCCATCCGATGCCAGCGCTGGTTCATCCAGGCGAAAAGGGCTAACGGAATGACCACGAGGTACAGACCGCCCAGCACGACGTAGGCCAAAAGAACCAACAGTGTGTCCTGTGGGACTTGATGGAGCAGGGACGAGAGGTCCAAGGCCTAAGGACAGCTGAGGGAAATCTAAGATGTCCGGGCGGGGGCATGGCGGAATCGGTAGACGCACGCGACTTAAAATCGCTTGGGCCGAAAGGCCTGTGGGGGTTCAAGTCCCCCTGCCCCCACCACCCGCTTTTAAGACGGCAGTAACTCGGCGAGCTTGGTGCGGAAATCTCCCTTGGGCATACCGCCCTTGAGTTCCCCTTTGATCGAGAAATCGCCATCGGGATCGGTCACCAACAGGTAGGTCGGCCAACCCATCCCTTCCTTGTTGGGGTACTGCTTGAGCAGGATCTTGCGGTATTTGCGGTACATCTCGGTGTCCTGCAGCATCACGGAAATGAAGCTGCAGCCGAGTTCCTCCGCCACCTTTCCGTCGTAATGACTCATGCGGTGACAGGTTCCGCAGTCTTCAGAGCTGAACTTGATCAGGTGCATCGGCGACGGCCCAGGAGAGGATCTCTCCAGCATGGAAAGGAACCAGTCCATTCACAAGTTCCGGCACAAGATGATCACGCCGTTGCAACGTGATGCGGCTGCTGTTGGCTGGCAGGTTGTAGAAAGCTGGCCCGTTCAGGCTGGCGAATGCTTCTAAATGGGCAAGGGCACCCTCTTCATTGAAGACTTGGGCGTAGCTCTCCAAAGCGAAGGGCGCATTGAAAATGCCGGCGCAACCGCAGGAACTCTCTTTTGAGGCCCGCTCGTGAGGTGCCGTATCAGTGCCAAGAAAGAAGCGGGGGTCACCGCTGGTCGCAGCCCGGCGTAGGGCCTGACGGTGACATTCCCGCTTGGCGACGGGAAGGCAGTAGAAATCACTGCGCAACCCTCCTGCAAACATCGCGTTGCGGTTGATATGCAGATGGTGGGGGGTGATCGTCGCCGCGAGATGGTGATCCGCGGAGCTGACGTACTGCACAGCCTGCTCGGTGGTGATGTGCTCGAACACAACCTTCAGCTCGGGATGACGAACCCTCAGGGGTGCCAAATGGCGTTCAATGAAGACCGCCTCACGGTCGAAAATATCGATATCGGCATCCGTGACCTCTCCATGGATCAGCAACGGCATGCCGATCCGGGCCATCGTCTCCAGCACTGGATCGATCTGCAGCAGATCCGTCACTCCAGCGGCTGAATTGGTGGTGGCGTTGGCGGGATAAAGCTTGGCCGCGGCAAACACTCCCTCTCTAAAGCCAGTCTCGAGCTCGGAGGGATCGATCGAGTCGGTGAGGTAGGCCGTCATCAACGGCGTGAACTCCAGATCAGCGGGACACGCGGCCTGAATACGCGCGCGGTATGCCCGCGCCGAAGCAACGGTGGTCACCGGAGGGCGCAGATTGGGCATCACGATCGCCCGACGAAAACGACGGGCTGTATGGGCCACAACATGCGTGAGCATCTCGCCGTCACGGAGATGCACATGCCAATCATCCGGAGCGATGATCGAAATCTGATCAGTCATTCAGCGCCAAACCATTGACGGCAAGACGCAAGGCCACGAGGCGATCGGCGCTGATGTGGCTCTTGGGAACACGATCAAGCAGCTTGAGCCTCTGAAGCCGATTTTCTGTACTTCCCGTTGCAACGACCAGGTAAACCCTGCGCCCTTCTTCAATCGCTTCCTTGACCGCATTCTCGAGAGCGATCGCAGCGGTGACCCCGAGGTGGGATACCTCTGAGAGGTCGAAGACGACCGCCTGACAATTGCCGATGGCGTTGTGCTCGCGAGCGATCGCTTTAGCCACACCGAAGATCATTGGGCCGGCGAGCTGAAACAACAGGACCTTGCCGGAGGCCTGATCCAGCAACACCTGCTCCTCTTCAGTCAGCTCCACATCGTCATCTGCTGTGCTGATCGTTTTCACTTTTCTGGACTGCAAAGCGCTCATCCGATCGATGGTGAGGACGTTGGCCACGAAGACGCCAATCCCGACCGCAGTAATCAGATCCACCAACACCGTGAGCGCAATGACGCCGTAGGTGATCACCGCAGCTTTAACCGAAAGGTGATGGGCCCGTTGAAGGAAATCCCAGTCGATGATGTCGATACCCACCTTCAGGGCGATCCCCGCCAGAACAGCAAGGGGGATCGTGGAGGCGAGGGGAGCGGCGGCCAGAACAACCACCACCAAAATCCCCGCTCGGACAATTCCAGAGAGGGCCGAACGTCCGCCAGCCTGAATGTTGACCACGGTGCCCATGGTGGCTCCCGCCCCAGGGAGACCTCCGAAGACACCCGAGGCGATGTTCGCCAGTCCCTGGCCCACCAGTTCCTTGTTCGAGTTGTGCTCGGTGCGGGTGAGGCTGTCGGCCACCACGGAGGTGAGCAGCGCATCGATGCACCCGAGCATGCCCAACACAGCCGCATCAACGAACATCAAGCGCAGCTGCCCTCCAGAGAAGGTGGGCACATGCAGGCTGGGGAGCTCGGCATTGAAGGGCGGAATGGTCTTGAGGCCAGCGTCTTGAAACAAGGTCATCGACAGAACCGTTCCCAAGACCAGAGCCAGGAGCTGCGGCGGACAGAAACGCTTGACGTTCGCTGGGGTGAACCAGAGGATCGCGACGGTGATCAAGGCCAGAGCCAGCTCCATCGGCTGCACGCCAGCGATCAACCCGGGCAAATTGGACAAGGTCCCCATGACACCGCCCGATGCGGTCTGACCGAGGAAGGCCGGCAGCTGGAGAATTACCAGGATGGCTCCGATCCCCGACATGAAGCCGGAGATCACCGTGTAGGGCATCTGGGTGACATATCGACCCAGACGGAACACGCCGAAGAGGATCTGAAACAGGCCCGCCAGGATGACCACCGTGAAGGCCATGGCCATGGCGGTTTCCTTGTCCGGAGCCGTGGCGGTGAAGCTCAGGATTACAGAGGTAAACACCACGGTCATCGGACCAGTGGGTTCAGAGATCAAGGTGGGTGTGCCACCGAAGACGGCGGCCACCAAGCCGATGATCACGGCTCCCCAAAGTCCCGGTGCTGGGTCGCCCGTTGCGGCGACCCCGAAGGCCAGGGCCATCGGAAGGGCAATCACCGCGGCGGTGACGCCACCGAAGGCGTCACCGCGCAGATTGCTTGTGGAAATCCGATTCAACAAAAGTTCTGGCACTGAACCGCAGCGCCTGACATTAAGTGGAGTCACGACAAAGCAGAATCCCCACACACAACTGATCCCTCCCCATGCCTGAATTTGTACAGGCCACAATCCAAGTGCTCCTGGGGATCGGGCTGCTGTTCGGTGGCGGAGAGCTGTTCGTTCAGGGGGCCGTCGCCATGGCGGTGATCTTCGGCATTCCCCAGCTCGTGATCGGCCTCACAGTGGTTTCACTGGGCACCAGCGCGCCAGAACTGTTCGTCAGCCTCAGTTCAGTGCTGCAGGGGGCTGACGCCCTCGCCGTTAGCAATGTGGTGGGCAGCAACATCTTCAACGTGATGGTGGTGCTGGGCAGCAGCGCCCTTGTTCTGCCGTTGCGTGTCGAAAGCCGACTGGTGCGGCGGGACGTCCCCCTGATGATTGCGATCTCAGCGGCGGTTTGGGGCATGGCCTCCGCAGGACGGGTCACCTGGCAAGCGGGCCTGGCGTTGCTGTTGGGACTCTTGATCAACACCATCTGGGAGATCCGCACCGCCCGTGAACAACCGGACGACAGCGGTAGCGCTGAACCCGACATCGAAGAGGACGCGGCGAGCGGCGGTTGGACCCTGGCCGTCCTGCGCCTGATCGGAGGCATTGGCATCCTCACCATCGGATCAAGGGTGCTGGTGAGCGGAGCCACGTCAGCCGCCACCTACCTGGGAGTCAGTGAGGCGGTGATCGGTCTGACGATCGTTTCAGCCGGAACCTCGATGCCGGAATTGATCACCTCCCTCGTTGCCGCCCTGCGGGGGCGCACCGATCTAGCGATCGGCAATGTGGTGGGCAGCTGCTTGCTGAACCTGCTGCTGGTGCTTGGAGGAGGAGCCTTGGCCGCCGCTGGCCGTGGGCTGGAGGTCAGCCCCGAATTAATTCAGGAAGACCTGCCAGTGATGCTGCTAACGAGCCTGGCCTGCATGCCGATCTTCTGGACGCGCGGACGGATCAGCCGACTGGAAGGGGGGCTTTTGCTGGGTTTGTACATTCTCTACATCGTTGACAACGTTCTACCGAGAACAACTCTGGCCAGTTGGTCGGATGAATTTCGGCTGTTGATGCTCTGTCTTGTACTGCCGGTTGTGATGATCGTGATCATGACCCAGGCCTTGGTGTTCTGGAGAACGAGGACCTAGCGGCATCCGAGCGCTCCCCGTGATGAGACGGATGGAGTTGTATTTCCTCATCCAGGGATGACCGCCTGATTAGCCGTGTTCATCCTTGAGGCAGATGATGCTCGGCTTGCCGATGCTTGAGCTGCTTCCCCCGCTCAACGACAAGAATCTTCCCTGGATCGACGTCATCCATCCCATCGTTGTTCACTTCGTGATCGCGATGGCATTGATCACGGTCGTGTTCGACGTCATTGGTGTGATCAGCGGCAAGAAGAACCTGTTTGAGGTGAGCTTCTGGAACCTGATCGTCGCCACTGTTGCGATCTTCGTGGCCATCATCTTCGGCCAGGTGGAAGCCGGTCTCGCCAATCCCTATGGCGCGTCACGGGACATCCTCAACATCCACAGCACCATCGGCTGGTCCCTCGCGGGTGTGCTCGCCCTGCTTACAAGCTGGCGCTACGTCGCCCGGCAAAAAGACCCAGCGATCTTGCCCAGGGGCTTTCTCATCTTTGACGTCGTGCTGGCGGGTCTCGTGATCACGCAGGTGTACCTCGGAGACAAGCTGGTCTGGGTTTACGGGCTGCATACGGTCCCCGTGGTTGAAGCCATCCGTCAGGGAGTGGTCTCGTGACGCTCTTCGCCGCGATCGCATCGCCGATCAACGACATTGCCGACTCCCTCGGCGCCAACAACCTTCCCTACGCGATTCCGCTGCACCCCAACCTGGTGCATCTGACCATCGGGTTGTTTGCGATCGCCATCGCCTTCGACTTCGCCGGTGCGTTCTACCCGTTGGAAAAACGGGTGTTCCGCTTTCTGGCTCTACCAGTCACCCGCAGCGGCTTCCACGACGTGGGCTGGTACAACCTCGTGGCCTGCAGCGGCATCAGCTTCTTCACCGTGGCAGCAGGGTTCTACGAAATGCTGTTGGCGGTTCCATTACCGGGCATTCGCAGCATCCTCGGCCAGACCGCCATCGACACGATGCTCTGGCATGCCATCGGTGGCGTCGCGATTCTGCTGGTGATCGTGGCCATGACCATCTGGCGGGGTTACCAACGTTTTGTTTGGCGCAAGGACTTGGGCCGTCAGGTGACCTGGCTGTATCTGCTTTGCGGCACCGCCATGCTGCTGGTCATGGGCCTGCACGGAAGCCTTGGCGCCTGGTTGGCCAGTGACTTCGGGGTGCACATCACCGCAGACCAGTTACTGGCCTCCGGTGCCGATCTGCAGGAGGCATTGCCATGACCACCACCGCCCCCAAAAACGGCCCGAACATCGGCGCCATCGTGATCATCAGCATCGCTGTTGCGATCAATCTTGTGATCGCCAAACTGATGGCGACATGGTCCTACAGCTGGTTCCCACCGCAGGCCTCCAGCGCAGCGTCCTACGTCGACGATCTATTCGCCCTGGAGACCGGCATCGGCTCCTTCATTTTCTTTGGCTGCACCGGTGTCATGGGCTGGGTTCTGTTGTTCAACAGAGCCGGCAAATACGACGAGAGCGACGGGGCGCCGATTGAGGGCAACACCAAACTCGAGATCATCTGGACGATCATTCCGCTGGTGACGGTCTTCGTGATCGCCACCTACACGATGAACGTGAACATGAAGCTTCAGACCCTTGGTCCGAAGCAGAAGTACGCCATCGGCACCGATCCCACCGCCCTCATTGCAGTCGATCCCACCGCGGACATCGGACCAATCGATGTGATTGCCCGCCAGTGGAGCTGGGAGTTCGTCTACCCCAGCGGCGTGCGCAGTTCGGAACTGCACATCCCAGTGGATCAACGGGTGAATCTCCGGCTGATCTCAGAAGACGTGCTGCACAGTTTCTTTGTGCCGGCCTTTCGACTGAAGCAAGACATCATCCCCGGCAGCATCATTTCCTACAGCCTCACGCCTACCAAGGAGGGGAGGTTCCGGTTGAGGGACGCCATGTTCAGCGGCGCCTACTTCTCCCAAAACCAGACAGACGTCATCGTCGAATCCGAGCAGGCCTACGAAGGCTGGCTGAAAGCCACAGCCCAAAAGCCACTACAGCCCGGCCTCGATCCAGGGCGACCGCTGTACGACCGACGTCTCAGTCGAGGAGACAAGGGCTGGGCAACGGTTCCCCCCGCTCCCGCCCCGATGGTGAACGACCCCGGCGATCCCTCCATCCCCCACGACGCCTGAGACGCGCCATGACATCCACGAACTACGACCCGCGCATCCTCAAGGCTCCCCACCCCGTCCCGGGGGCCCCGGATAACTGGAAGCGCTTCTTCAGCTTCAACACCGACGCCAAGGTGATCGGCATCCAATACATCGCCACGTCTTTGTTTTTCCTTTTGGTGGGAGGCCTGCTGGCGATGATTGTGCGTGGTGAACTGATCACGCCTCCAGCCGATCTGGTGGATCCGAGCGTCTACAACGGCCTGTACACCATGCACGGAACAGTGATGCTGTTCCTGTTCCTTTTTCCAATCCTCAATGGCTTCAACAACCTGTTGATCCCCACGATGATCGGCGCGCCAGACATGGCATTCCCGAAGCTCAATGCGGCCGCTTTCTGGCTGGTGCCCGTGTTTGCCGCGGTGTTGATGGGCAGCTTCTTCGCACCCGGTGGGCCGGCGTCATCTGGATGGTGGTCTTACCCACCGATGAGTCTGCAGAACCCTCTGGGGCACTTCATCAATGGTGAATTCCTCTGGATCCTCGCGGTAGCTCTATCGGGCATCTCCTCGATCATGGGTGCCGTCAATTTCGTGACGACAATCATCCGGATGCGTGCGCCCGGCATGGGCTTTTTCAAGATGCCGGTGTTTGTCTGGACCGCTTGGGCCGCCCAGACCATCCAACTCGTGGGGCTGCCGGCACTCACCGGTGGTGCGGTGATGCTGCTGTTCGACCTCAGCTTCGGCACCAGCTTTTTCCGACCTGAAGGCGGGGGTGATCCGGTGTTGTTTCAACACTTCTTCTGGTTCTATTCCCACCCAGCTGTGTACGTGCTGGTGTTGCCGGTGTTCGGCATCTTCTCCGAACTCTTCCCGGTGTATGCCCGCAAGCCACTGTTCGGCTATCGATTCGTGGCGATCGCCTCCTTCGGCATCACCTTCCTCAGCCTGATCGTGTGGGCTCACCACATGTTCTATACCGGCACGCCGAACTGGATGCGCCATATCTTCATGTTCACCACGATGCTGATCGCCGTTCCCACAGGGGTAAAGGTGTTCGCCTGGCTGGGAACGCTCTGGCAAGGCAATCTGCGCCTGAACACACCGATGCTGTTCTGCCTGGGTGGCTTGTTTAATTTCATCTTCGCCGGGATCACCGGCGTGATGCTGGCCACCGTGCCGATCGACATTCACGTGGGCAACACCTACTTCGTGGTGGCCCACTTCCATTATGTGATCTTCAACACGATCGGCTTCGGTGTGTTCGCCGGGATTTACCACTGGTTCCCCAAATTCACGGGCCGGATGTATTACGAGGGGCTCGGCAAGGTTCACTTCGTACTCACCTTCATCGGTGCCACGCTCAACTGGCTGCCCCTGCACTGGGCTGGGTTGCTGGGGATGCCGCGCCGGGTCGCCTCCTATGACCCTGAATTCGCCATCTGGAATGTGATCGCCAGCATCGGTGCCTTCATGCTCGGCGTCGCCTCGATCCCCTTCATTCTCAACATGGTGAGCTCCTGGGCCCGGGGGCCGCAGGCTCCCCCCAACCCCTGGAGAGCCATCGGCCTGGAATGGCTGCTGCCCTCACCACCACCGGCCGAAAACTTCGAGGACGACATCCCCACCGTGATCAGCGAGCCCTACGGCTATGGCCTCGGCCACCCCCTCGTCGAAGACGAGGAGTTCTACGTGCGCCGTTCCCAGGAGGCCTGAACCGATGACCAGCGTCAATCCCGACCTGCAGCTCAATCACAGACCCGGGCATGTGAAGCACGACGGCCACAACATGACCGGCTTTGTGATTTTCCTCTGCTCTGAGAGCGTCATCTTCCTCGCCTTCTTCGCAGGCTACGCGGTGCTGAAGCTCACAGCTCCCCAGTGGCTGCCGGACGGCGTCGACGGGCTGGAAGTGCGCATGCCCCTGATCAACAGCGTGGTCTTGGTGAGCTCAAGTTTCGTGGCCTATGTCGCCGAGCGATATCTGCACAAGGGCAACCTCTGGGGCTTCCGCGCGATCTGGCTGCTCACCATCGCCATGGGCTCCTACTTCGTTTACGGCCAATACGTCGAATGGTCGGGACTCAGCTTCAGCCTCAGCAGCGGTGTCTTTGGTGGCTTGTTTTATCTACTCACGGGCTTTCACGGTCTGCACGTGATCACCGGCATCCTGCTGATGGGACTGATGTTGGCGCGTTCTTTCGTCCCAGGGAACTACGACAAAGGCGAGATGGGCGTTGCCGCGGTGAGCCTGTTCTGGCACTTCGTTGATGTGATCTGGATCCTTCTGTTCCTTCTGATCTACGTGTGGCAGTAAAGGGGTCCGCTTCTGAACAGAACATCCCTGTCTTAAGCACTCAACTCAGAGCATTCAGCAACTCAGCAAGTCAGAAAAAGAAGACTTACAGGCCTTGACTTGCCTCACAGAGAAATATAGCTAAAAAAGAATTATGGATTTTCACGCATTAAAATGACTGAAAGAGATGTTCAATGGATAGATCCGACCACTTGTTTACCTTATGCCCAGTCAGATTTTACTGTGGGTGCTTATCTCAGCACTCGTTTACATCAAATTGGAGTGCGCCATGTCTTTGCAATACCTGGCGACTACATAGCCAGCTGGGTGGAATCACTTGATGATCCACAGACATCCTTTGGCCTCCAACGAATACATCCGAACAATGAAATGTGTGGAGCATATGCTGCCGATGGGTATGGCCGCTCAACTGAAAAAAGTGTTGGATGTGTAGCATTTACCTATGGCGTTGGATCACTAAATGCAGTACAGCCTGTCGCAGGCGCTTTTGTTGAGAATGTGCCACTAGTTATCATTGATGGTGGCCCCTCTCAAGCACAGCTTAATTCGCATCGCGATCAGGGGATGCTTTGGCATCACATGATTGACGGGACAGGAGTTGACCGCCACATTTTTCAAAATATAACTGCAGCTTCGGTACGAATTGACAACCCAAAAACAGCACCTGAGCTGATAGATGCCACCTTAAAAACGTGTATAACAAAAAGCAAGCCTGTCTTTATTGAATTAGCAATTGATATTGACAAACAACCATGCGGCTCTAGACCAACAGATCAGCTTGACTTCTCTCATCCTCTGCAATCCAAGAAACTATTAGACGAAGCCATAGATGCTATTTTTAATCGAATCTGCAAATCTAAAAATTTAGTTGTAGCTGCCGGCTCAGAAATATGTCGCTTTAGAGCACAGAAGGAACTAGCTGAACTTCTGAAAGCTTTAGACGCTCCATATGTAACCAGCTTATTTGGTAAAAGTGTTCTGAGTGAATACAGAGCCGATCTCAACTTTTCCGGGGTTTACAACGGGAAAAATTCTCAGCCAAATGTCTTCACTCTTGTGAATGAGTCAGACTGCGTGTTGAGCTTGGGGATCATATCAAGCGACTTTAACTTTGCTGGGATGCAAAATACTGATGACCCCGATTCAGTAAAAGATGCAATCAATATTGAAAAGCTAATCGAATGCAAAGAAGGGGCCGTCCAGGTCGGAATGTCTCGGAGCGCCTACTGGGGCGATGTTAACTTGAAGCTACTAATCCGTGGCCTGACCGAGAAATGCCTCGCTAGCGGCATAACTGGCCGAAATAACTATCGAAAACTTGAAGGTTCACCATGGAATATCCCAACAACAAGTGAATTTAGAGACAATGATCAGCTAACATGGGACAGCTTTAAATCACTCTTACACCATAACTACTTGGCTCAACACAGCGAGGAAAGCGCGCCAATTATCCTTGCAGACACTGGCCTAAGTTTTTACGCATTCAACAACATCAAGTCCCCCCAGAATGGATACATCGCGCAGATTGCATGGGGAGCGATTGGATATTCACCTGCGGCGAATTATGGAGTCAAACTTGCCCGGCAGACCTTCGAAACAGAAACGAGGCGTACGATCAGTATTTCCGGTGATGCCGCATTTGCTCAGAGCGTCAACGCGATCGGAACAATCGCAGAACTTGGCTTAGATTCAATTATATTTGTTGCAGACAATCGTGTCTATGGCATCGAGCAGTGGCTCGTCAATGCTGAAATCTATAAATCGTCTGATAGCAGAACTGTTTCTGAAAAATTCCTGCCCATGTGTCAAGTTCCTCAAGGACATATATGGAACTACTCAAAATTAGCGGCTGCATTCGGCGGGGTTGGCTACGTAGCACACACCAACAACGATCTTGAGCAGATTCTGAGCCGCCTTGCCGGGAATAATATTGATCCCCTAAACCTTAGCCAGAAAGGCAGCGCAGACGAGAGCAATGCTGTGCGTTGGGAAAATGGAATACCTATTACAAATAGGAATGCATCTGCCAAAGACAAGCAAACCTTTGTGCTTGTCGCAGTTCAGGTTGTTCCAGATCAACTACCCAGCAACGTCGCATGGAAGGCTTCAACTTGAAGCAAAACAAACTTTGACTGTATTGATTAGAAACCTCCCAATTTTTGCTTTGAAGTGCGGTGCATGTTTGCCAAGCCACCATCCGAAAAGCAATGCGGGTGTCATGGGTCAGACGTCACCGTGGGACTGATGGCCTGTCGTGAGGGAGGCGTTCAAATCCGGAAGATCTACCTACCGTTCAGGAAGGTGATCTACGTCTGATCAGGGCATGACACAGACGTGACACATCCATGTTTTGCCCCTCTTGAACGCCTTCCAGAGCAGGCGTTTCCTACTGATCTACGTGTGGCAGTAATTCCATGATCATCGATGACAACCGCTACGACGTGATCGTGATCGGCAGCGGCGCCGGAGGGGGAACCCTGGCGGGAGCCCTGAGCCGCAAGGGCAAGACCGTGCTGGTGCTGGAACGCGGCGGAGCAATGGCCCTTGAAGACCAAAACGTCGCCGACGTGGATCTGTTCCGCAAGGATCGCTACCACCCCAAGAGTGAACGCTGGTTCGGCCCTGACGGCGATCCCTTTGCACCGCAAACCACCTACGCCCGCGGCGGCAACACCAAGATCTGGGGCGCGGTGCTGGAACGCATGCGCGAACAGGATTTCGGCGAGGTGGCGCTCCAGGACGGAGTATCGCCGGCGTGGCCCCTGGATTACTCCGAACTGGAGCCGTACTACGAGCAGGCCGAGACCCTGTACAGGGTTCACGGCAAAGCAGGCATTGACCCCTGCGAGCCCCAGCGAAGCACAGACTATGAACGTGCGCCGAAGCCGGTGGAACCCTTTCTGGAACCCCTTCGTTCCGCTCTCCAACGCCAAGGCTGTCAGCCCTACGACATGCCGATCAGCTGGTCAGACGACCGGGACGATCCCAGCGGCGATTCTCAGTTGTTTGGTCTGCAGGTGGGTGATCCCGAACGGCTCACCGTGCGTGACAACGCCCGGGTACTGCGCCTGCATGTGAATCCAGGTGGCAGAGCCATCCGAGGCGTGGAAGCTGAGGTAAACGGCGATTCATGGCTGTTCAGTGCCGATGTCGTGGTCATTGCCGCCGGTGCCATCAACACGCCGGCCATCCTGATGCGCTCGGACAATGCTCACCATCCCAAGGGCATCAGCAACGGATCGGATCAGGTGGGGCGGAATCTGATGAATCTGCAGCTCACCTCGATCCTGCAGCTGGCCACAGAACGCAACAGCGGCCGCTACGGGCGCTCGCTGGGGATCAACGACTACTACTGGGGAGACAAGAACGTCAGTTTTCCGCTAGGGCACATCCAGGCCGCCGGTGGCGTTCTGCAGGACGCGTTGTTCGCCGAGTCACCACCGGTGCTGTCCCTGGTGACCAAACTGATCCCCGACTTCGGGCTCGAGCGGCTGGCCTCCCGCTCTGTGGCCTGGTGGGCCATGACGGAGGTGCGTCCAGATCCCCACAACAAGGTGTGGCTCAACAACGAACAGATCCGGATCAACTACATCCCCAACAACCGGGAAGCCCATGATCGCCTCGTGTACCGCTGGATCGACACGCTGAAAGCCGTAGAGAACGATCCGGTGACCAAAGTCGTTTTAAAGGCACCCACCCATGCGCGAGGAGAAGCCCCCTTGAGTGTCGTGGGCTACAGCTGCGGCACGTGTCGCATGGGCGAGGACCCATCCAACTCAGTGGTGGATCCCAACGGCAAATGCCATGAACTGGAGAACCTCTACATCGCCGACAGCAGCATTTTTCCTAGTTGCCCAAGCATTGGTCCCGGGCTCACGGTGCTCGCGCTGGCCCTGCGGCTCGCCAATCACCTGGCCTGATTGGGGCACCGTTATTAAGGCACTGTTGCCTACATCGTCACGAACTCCTCTGAGACGGAGGGATGCAACGCCATGGTGCGATCGAAATCAGCTTTGGTGGCGCCCATCCCAACGGCAATGGCGGCCATCTGAATGATCTCCGCCGCATGCTCGCCCACCATGTGGCAGCCAAGCACCCGATCGGTTTGCTTCTCCACCACCAACTTCAGTAGGCAGCGGGGGCCGGAGGCTGGCAGTGCCCGCGCCATCGAACGGAAGCGGGCCCGATGCACGACGACGCCGTCCTCGCCATGGCGTTCAGTCGCCTCCTCTTCCGATAAGCCAACGGTCGACAGCTCTGGATCACTAAACACGGCACTGGCCACCAGATCGTGGTTCACCTGCCGCTGACGCGAACCGAACACGCTGTCGGCAAAAGCACGACCTTCATCAATGGCGACAGGCGTGAGGTTGACCCGGTCAGTGACATCGCCAACGGCATGAATGTGAGGAACTGAGGTGCAGGAGTTCGCGTCAACCCTGATTCGCCCGTTGTCCACGGCAACACCAGCAGCCTCCAGACCCAGATCTGCAAGCCATGGGCGACGCCCGGTGGCCATCAGCACACCCCCACAGTCGAGGCACTGACCATCCCCCAGTCGCACAGTCAGCGCACCGGGATCCCCCTCCACAGCCGCGACCGTCTGACCCAAGAGCACGTCAATGCCCTGGTCACGCATCCCGCTGAGGACTGCATCCGCCAACTCCCCATCAAACCCGCGCAGCAGCCGAGGGCCGCGCACCACCTGGGTGACCGCAACACCGAGGCCTCGAAGGATGCAGGCGAACTCACAGGCGATAAATCCTGCGCCGACCACCACCACCGCCGGAGGGACATCCTCAAGCTGGAACATGTCATCACTCACCCAAGTTTTTTCAATCCCTGGGATCTCCGGCCGTGCCGGACGGCCACCCACTGCCACCAGAAAACGGGGTGCTGAAAGCTCCGTCTGAACGGGCCCACCGCGTTGATCGGAGATGCCCATGCGATCCACAGCCGTGAAGCGACCCCAACCGGAGATCAGCTGAACGCCGGCCTTCTCCAGAAATCCAAGGTGGAGCGCATTGAGCCGATCCACCTCGGCGCGCACGCGCCGCAACAGTTCAGGCACATCAGAACGCACGGATTGGATGTGCAGCCCATAGGCCGATGCATCCGCCAGTTGATGCCGGGCCTGGGCGCCGTAGACCAAAAGCTTCTTGGGAACACAGCCGCGGATCACGCAGGTGCCCCCAACGCGATCCCCCTCCACGATGGCCACGCGGGCACCATGGCTAGCAGCACGTTTTGCGGCAGCAAGCCCACCGGAACCCGCCCCAAGAACAATCAGATCCAGATCAGCGCCCATGACAGCCGTTTGCTTCCCTCCATTCTTCTTCCCACGGGGGTGACGGAGACGACGGGCATATTCGTAAAGATGGAGTTATGGTCCGGGGAAGAGGGCCGTAGAAGCCCAAGACGAACCGGTCGTATTTCAACCGCGTCCTTAAACCATGAAAAATCCTTCCAAACGTCGCAGGCATTCGCCTGACCCTGAGCTGCAGCAAAAGCGATTGCAGCGTCGCGAAATCGCGATGATAATCACCAGCGACGACATGAAGCTGCGGCTCAAGCAGCTCGCTGAGCAGGGCCGCCAGCAAGACTGTCTGGCTCTGATGCATGAACTTGGCGACTGGCAGTCCTATGGACGGACCACGCTTTCGCCGATCCTGCATGCCCCCTACATCGGAATCAGCTGAACCACTGAGTTGGTTGGAACTGGCCGGGCTGGCGAAGGCTGAACCGGATCGAATTGAAGGGCCGACCAGTGCCCAGGCCAACTTGCGCTTGTTCGGTCAGCCTGAATCAAGCCTGATGGTCACGCTTTACCGCGACCATCACGCCTGGTGTCCCTACTGCCAAAAAATTTGGCTGTGGTTGGAGTTCAAGCGCATCCCCTACCGGATCCGCAAAGTCACCATGCGTTGCTATGGCCCCAAAGAGCCATGGTTCCTCGAAAAAGTGCCCTCAGGAATGTTGCCCGCCCTCGAGCTGAACGGGCAGCTGATCACGGAAAGTGATGAGATCCTGCTGGCACTCGAACAGCAGTTCGGCCCCCTCGGCATGGCAATGACGTCGTCGGAAGCCCTCGAGCTGCGCCGTCTCGAACGGCTGCTGTTTCAGGCCTGGTGCATCTGGCTGTGTTCGCCACGATTGAGCCCCAAGCAACAGATCCTGGCCCGGGACCAGTTTCAGGGGATCGCCCGACGCTTCGAAAGTGAGCTGAATCAGGTTGAAGGTCCATTTCTGCGGGGGCAGGAGCCACAAACCGTTGATCTGATCTTTGTTCCCTACGTGGAACGCATGAATGCATCTCTGGCTTACTACAAGGGATATCGCCTGAGGTTTGAGCATCCCGCGATTGACCGCTGGTTCCGCGCCTTGGAGCAACTGGACACCTACCGCGGCACCCAAAGCGACTTTCACACCCATGCCCATGACCTTCCTCCCCAAATGGGCGGCTGCTGGTCGGACGACGCAACGGAAGCGCAACGCCTGGCCGAACGGATCGACCGAGGCGATGGCCTCGGCGAAGACGAAGCCTGCTGGGTTGGGGTCAATCAAGCCGATCAGGCCAGCATCGCTCTCGGCAGGGTCCTCCGACACCAGCAGCGGCTACGGGAGGTCAATCCAATGGGTGCTAATGCCTTTGACCGGCCCCTGCGCTGTGCACTGACCCAGTTGATCCACAACACTCCATGCCCTCCTCCATCTGGAAGTGCGGCGGGGCTCCGCTACCTGCGCGATCGAATTTCAGTTCCGAGAGATATGCCCTTACCGGCAGCTCGTTTGCTGCGTCGGGCGCTCGAATCCACCGCGCAACTGGACGGGCCTAAGCAAGCCAAGCCTCTCCCGGTGCGGGATCGCTTTGATCAGGATCCCCGTCCCTTCTTAATTGGGTCATAGTGCGGAGGCGTCAAAACTGAGTCGTGCCCCTGCGGCTGCCTGCCTACCAACCGATTCCGGCCCCCGAGCAGGAAAACGAACTGATCGAGGTGTCAGCGGCACAGTTGCAGCCGACCCAATGGTGTGTGGGGCTGGCTGAGATCTGGTCACGCGAGAGTGATTTCGCCCAAGACACACGCCAGCAGCGTCTTGCCTACCTGCGCGGCAAACCCGTCCCCCTGATCCGCTCTGCCGATGGCGCCATGTGGATGCTGGATCGTCACCACCGGCTGCGGGGCCTGATCGGCATTGACCCGGGCGCCACCACCTGGGCTTATGTGGTGCAGGAGCTAGCGACAACTGATAAAAGTGCCGTGCTGTCGTTTCTGCAAAGCCAAGGGTGGCTTTATCTCTACGACGGTCGGGGCATCGGTCCCCGCCCAACCGAGCAGTTGCCCACCAGCCTGATGGGGCTCGAAGACGATCCCTACCGAAGCCTGGTCTGGAAGCTCAAGCAGGAAGGCTGGATTAAACCCCAGCCGCTGATCCCATATCACGAATTTCGTTGGGCAGCCTGGCTGCGCACCCGTCCCCTGCCACCCTTCAGCTCCAAGCGACTGGATCCGGCACTCGCGGCAGCACGCCAGCTGGTCTGCTCTGCGGCAGCTCAAGACATGCCGGGCTGGAAAGGCGACAAGAAAGCCTGCCGCTGATCAGCGCTTCTTTCGGGAATCGATCTGCAGCAGATCCTTCACTTTCTGCACCTGACCCGCGAGCTGGGGATCGGACGCCAGTTTTTTCTCGACTTGCTCAATCGCGTACATCACCGTGGTGTGGTCCTTTCCGCCGAAGTTGTCGCCGATTCTCGGCAGGCTGAGGTCGGTGCCCTGGCGCATGAGGTACATCCCCACCTGACGGGCCTGGCTGACGGCACGGCGACGGGTGCTGCTGCACATTTCCTCGGCCGTGACATCAAACACTTCAGACACCTTGTCGATCACCTGTTGCGGCGTGACCTCCACCCCCTGACCGGTGGGGTCCAGCATTGGCGCCACCGATTCCACGGTCATCGGCAACCCCGTGATTGAGGCGAAGGCGACAGCCCGGGTCAGTGCCCCTTCCAACTCGCGGATGTTCGAGGTGAAGCGCCCAGCGATGTACTGGATCAGATCCCGGGGCAGCGACATGCGCTCCTGCTCCGCTTTCTTCTGGAGGATCGCCATACGTGTTTCCAGATCAGGTGACTGAATGTCAGCGATCAGCCCCATCTGGAAACGGGAGATCAGGCGCTGCTGCAGGCGTGGAATCTGACTGGGGGGACGATCACTGGCGATCACCACCTGACGCCCAGCCTCGTGCAGGGCATTAAAGGTATGGAAGAACTCTTCTTGGGTGTACTCCTTGCCTTCGATGAATTGAATGTCATCCACCAGGATCAGATCGGCGGCGCGATAGCGATCGCGAAAGGCCTGCATGCCGTCCTTGCGGATGGCCTGGATCAGGTCATTGGTGAAGGTTTCGGTGGAGACGTAGGCCACGCGAGCCCCGGGATCGATCTCAAGCCGGTAATGGCCAATGGCTTGCATTAAGTGGGTTTTCCCCAGGCCCACACCGCCGCAGATGAACAGGGGATTGAACTCCCTGCCTGGCGCTTCGGCCACGGCAAGAGCCGCCGCATGAGCCATTCGGCTGTTGGGGCCGACCACGAAACGGCCGAACACATATCGGGGGTTGAGCCCGGGCAGGTAGCGCCGCGGTGAGCCGCTCCGGGCCGGAGCCGACACTGATTCCTGGGCGGCCGCAGGCGGCGCTGCATCACTCGCAGCTGCGGAATCATCACTGGTTTCCTGCAGCGGCAGGGCGGTTTCCGCCAGGACGGTCACCTGAACGGGCTGACCGCTGATGCTGCTGGCCAGCTCCGCGATCGTGGGCAGGAGCTGCTCCCGCAATCGGACGCTGGCGAACGGATTGGGGGCCAGAAGCTTCAGCTCTCCATTGGCAAAGCCACTGCAACCCGTCGGGCGAATGAAGGTCTCGAAGGTGGGCTTGCTCAGCTTTGCCTGCAACCCATCTCGCACCTTGATCCAGAGCTCTTCGCCCGTCTGCACCTAAAACCGCCATGCACCCGAGCGCTGAATCTACGCATGCCGATCCGCTCAGGCCGTCTTAAATGCATCAGCACACATCTCGTCGTGATGCCCAACGCCCAGCATTGGTTCGCCATCGTCCTGGCCGGGAGCGCTCTCTCCGGTTGCAGCCTGGTGAGGGACCAGCTGGGCCTGACCCCCAAAGCACCGGTAGCACTACCTCCGGTGGTGCACGATCAGCCCCGCAGCGCTCCACTCCAGCCGGGAGACAACGTGATCGTGAAGGCTGTGGACCGCGTCGGTCCTGCCGTGGTGCGGATCGATGTAGTCAAAGAGGTGAACAACCCCTTCGGGGGGATCTTTGGCATGGGACCGTCCAGCCAGCGTCAGCAAGGCCAGGGATCCGGATTCATCACCAGGGCCAGCGGCCTGATCTTCACCAACGAACACGTCGTGCGCGGAGCGGATCAGGTGGCGGTGACCCTTCCAGACGGACGCAACTTCAAGGGTAAGGTGCTCGGGACAGACCCACTCACCGACGTTGCGGTGGTCAAGGTGGTGGCTGACAACCTTCCGGTGGCGGCCCTGGGCAACTCCGACCAGCTCAGGCCGGGGGAATGGGCGATTGCCATCGGCAACCCATTTGGTCTCAACAACACCGTGACCGCCGGCATCATCAGCGCGGTAGGCCGACTGAATGCGATCAGTGAAGGCCAGCGGATTCCTTACATCCAGACCGATGCAGCCGTGAATCCCGGCAACAGCGGAGGCCCCCTGATCAATGCCGCCGGTCAGGTGATTGGCATCAACACAGCGATTCGGACCGCGCCTGGAGGCGGTTTGAGTTTTGCCGTTCCAATCAACCTGGCGAAGCGCATCGCGCAGCAGATTGTGAGCACCGGCCAGGCCTCCCATCCCTTCATCGGGGTGCAGCTCATGAACCTCACTCCGCAGCTGGCACGGGAGATCAATGCCACCAACAGCGCCTGTACGGTTCCTGAAGTGAATGGCGTCCTGATCAAGGATGTGGTCAGCGGCACTCCGGCTGCTGCCGCTGGCATCCGGCAGTGTGATCTGATTCTCAAGGTGGAGAACAAAGCTGTTCAGACCCCCACCGAAGTGCAACTCGCCGTGGATCGCGGCCAAGTGGGAGAACCGATGGAGCTCACCCTCCAACGCAATGGAGAGGAGCTGATGGTGCAGGTGCGCCCGCGGGAACTGCCTCGGAACAACTGAGATGCTGCAGATCATCGTGATGGCCCGATGGCCATCACCGGGCCGATGCAAACGCCGCCTGTACCGTGATCTCTACAACAGGCTGGGCTTGTCCAACAGCAGCGAGCGCGCTGCCCGGATCCAGACGCGTCTTACCGAGCACACCACCGCTGTGGTGCGCGGGCTCGCCGACGCGATGGTGATTGAGCCGGTGCTGGCGGTGAGCGGGCTTGGGCCCAACGCCGCCGGACGCTGGGGACAACAGCTGGGGTTGCCGCTGGTGCGCCTGCAGGGGCAGGGGCAACTCGGCACCCGATTGCGACGGCAGTTGATGCAAGGCCATCACCGCGGCATGCCATCCCTCGTGATCGGCACGGATCTGCCCGAACTCAATCCCGATGACTTGAAGCGGGCCATCGAACAACTGCAAACCCACGATTTGGTGCTGGGTCCAGCCTCGGATGGTGGCTACTGGCTGCTGGGGATCGGAGCGAACCTGATCCATACCCCCAAGCACTGGCCGCTGATCGGCATTCCCTGGGGCGGTCCGACAGTGCTGGAATCAACCCTGAAGGCTGCGAGGGCGCATGCAATCTCCACCGCACTGTTGCCCAGGAGGAATGATCTGGATCACTGGAGTGATCTGAAGCCATGGCAGGGCTGAGCGTCGTGATTCCGACCCTGGAGGAAGCCAACAGGCTTCCGCTGCTGCTGGCGGATCTGCAGCGTTGGCAAGGGGAGTTGGAGATTGTTATCTGTGACGGTGGAAGCAGGGATCAGACCCGACAAGTGGCTCACCTCGGCGGCGCCACCGTGCTCGACAGCCCGACTGCAGGACGAGGTCCGCAGCTGCGCTGGGGCGTCGATCACAGCTGTCATTCCTGGGTGCTGGTGCTGCATGCCGATAGCCGACTGCCTGGCTACTGGCACCACAGGGTGAAGCAGATTCTGAACACACCGCAAGCGCGCTTCAGCGCCTGGAGCTTCGAGTTCAAAGTGGATACAGAGGCGCGGCCCATGCTGTGGCTTCTGGAGCGAATGGTGAACTTGCGCAGCCGTTGGCTGCAGCGTCCCTACGGCGATCAGGGACTGCTCATTCATCGCCAGCTGTATCAGCGCATCGGTGGCTACCGCCCGCTGGCACTGATGGAAGACCTGGACCTGGTGGAACGCCTCAGCAAGATCGCGACCATCCGCTCGTTGAACTGTGCCCTGCTGACCAGCGCTCAGCGCTGGCAGGAGCGAAGCGTGCTGATGCAGGCCTGGCGCAACGCCCGTCTGCGATGGCTATGGCGTCAGGGACGATCAGCAGATCAACTGTTGCGGATGTACCAGCGCTGAACGATCCGATCAGTTCAGTTCAGTTGGCGTACCAGAAGGCACAGCGATGGCCCTGGGGCTCCAGATCCCAACCTTGGCCTTGATAAAAGCTCACGACGCCGGGGTCCGCGAACAGGCTGACGCGCTCTGTTCCCATCTGAGCCAAGGCGTTGAGGATGTACGCCATCATCTGCTTGCCAAGTCCATTGCCCTGATACAGGGGGTGCACCGCGACGTCCCAGACGGTGGCTTCGAAAACACCATCCCCGGTGCAGCGCGCAAAACCAATCAAACGAGGAACCCGAGCGTCGTGACGCCACAGCCCGACCTTGAGCAGGCTGTGAGTCAGTGCTTTGCGGACCCGTCGAATCGGACGGCGGCTCCAGCCCACAGCTTCCAGAAGTTGCTCAAGCTCCACCAAATCAAAGGGGTACTCCTGGCTAAAGACCAACGTGAGCTGGTCGTTGGCACAGGGGCAGAGACGGGACCCCTGGCCGTACTGCTGCAGCAGAGGCTCAGCAGGTATAGGCAGGGAGGAACCGATCACAAACGCGCCAACCCCCGCTCCTGCAGCTCTGCGAGCTGGGCATAGAGGCCACCTCGGGCCCTGAGCTCGTGATGGGTGCCCTGTTCGATCAGTTCACCTCGGCGCAACACAAGGATGCGATCGGAGGCTTCCACCGTGGCGAGACGGTGGGCAATGACGATGGCGGTCCGTTTTTGCAGAAGACGGTCCAGATCGGCCTGAAGCGTCGCCTCCGTTGAAGGATCCATGAAGGCAGTGGCTTCATCCATCACCAACACCGTTGGATTGCGGATTGCCACCCGGGCCACCGCCAGCAATTGACGCTCTCCTGAGGAAAGATTGCCACCACGCTCGCGCAGTTGCGTCTCCAATCCGTTGGGGAGTCGAGACAACAGGTCGTTGAGACCGAGCTCAGCACAGACCTGATCAAGCTCCTGATCACTGACGGGAGCATTCAACCGAAGATTGTCGGCCACATTGCCGCTGAACAGGAATGTGTCTTGCAGCACGACCCCCAGCTCACGCCGTAGATCTGCCATCGGGATGCTGCGGATGTCACGTCCATCCAGAAGGATGCGCCCCTGCTGGGGGTCATAGAGGCGGCAGAGCAGACGAATGATGGTGCTCTTGCCGGAACCCGTGGGGCCCACCAGCGCCACATGCTCGCCAGGAGCGATGCGGAAGGAAAGATTGCGAAGGATGGGCTCATCCGGCCGGTAAGAGAAGCTCACGTTGTCGAAGATCACTTCGCCGCCACCGCCAGCAACGTGAGGATCAACCCCCTTGGCCTCGGCGATTTCGAGGGGTTGCTCCATCAACTCACCGATTCGTTCCACGGCAGTCAGTCCGCCCTGAATCTGCGTGAAGCGCTCGGCCAGCTGACGCAAAGGGTCAAACAGACGCTGTGAATAAAGGATGAAGGTGGTGAGGGTGCCCAACCCCATCACACCAGTGGTCACCATCCAGCCCCCCAGAGCCAAAACCAACGCAATGGCTCCAAGCGCAACCCATTCAAGAAAAGCGGAAATGCTGCTGTCGTAAAAAATGGTGCCGTTGACTGCGTTGCGGTACGCCGTGCCCGTGCGCAGGAAGCGGGCACTGTTGACCGCTTCGCGGCGATACATCTGAACCACCTCAAGGCCCTGGAGGTTCTCTTGAAAGTCGGCGTTGAGCTGGGAGAGCTCTTCTCGAACGCGGTAGTTGGCCTTGCGGTAGCGACGCTGCAGCCAGAGCACAGCAAGCGTCACGGGCACCTGCGTGCACAGCAAAAGCAGCCCGAGCCTCCACTCGATGAAGAGCATCGTCGAAGCAATGACCAGAAGGCTCACCAGATCACCAAGCACCCCCACAGCACCACTGCCGAACACCTCGGCAAGAGCATCCACGTCACTGGTGAGCCGCGTGAGCAACTTGCCGACCGGCATGCCGTCGTGAAAGCGCAAAGACAGCGACAGCGAGTGCTCAAAGAGGTCGTCGCGGATGCGAGCGGTAAGGCGTTGACCGACGGCCTGAATGTTGAAGCTCTGCACCCCCTGCAAGCAGAGCCTCAGCAGCACCGAGATGAAATAGAGCCCGATGATGACGCGGATCGATCCGGATAGACTCAGCCCCGAAAGCCACGGAAGACTGGGTTCTCCGCGCAAGACACTGACAGCCTGGCCGACGAGAAGTGGCTGAACTGCACCTGCAAAGGCCACGGGTACCAGCAGCACCAGGGTGACCAGAAGACGCCGACGATCCCGCACGAGATAACGGCCCAGACGACGAACCCGTCGCCAATCTGCAACAGCTCCCATCAGTTGGAGCTCCCGAAGGTGGTTCCTGCGGCGCGGATTGCCTCCACGATGGAGGCAAGGGGACCATGGTCCAGGCGAATGGACAGCGGATGCCCCACCAGCCGAGCCGTCGACTGGAACAAGTCCTCGATGGCAATCAAGCCGTTGTCCCGCAGGGTCCGACCCGTAGCAACAAGATCAACAATCGCTTCCGACATCCCTGTGATCGGCCCCAGCTCCACCGAACCATTGAGATGCACCAACTCGACAGGAAGATCGAGTGCATCGAAATATTCCCGGGCACAGTGCGTAAATTTGCTGGCTACCCGACAATGGGGAGGGAGATCCGCGGCACGGGTGTAACCACTGCTCTCCTGTACCGCCACGGCCATTCGGCAACCGCCAAAGCCAAGATCCACCAGTTGAGCTACAGGAAGCTGATGTTCCTTGAGCACGTCGTATCCCACCACGCCCAGTTGGGCCTGGCCATAGGCCACGTAAGTGGGCACATCACCGTTACGAACAAGCAGGGCCCTGGCACGTCCGCAGGGGGTGGGCACCATCAACTGGCGATTGTTCTTGTCGAGAACAGCTGAGAAATCAAGACCTGCCGCCGCAAATCGGGCGACCGAATCTTTAAGTAGCGCTCCTTTGGCCAACGCGACGGTGATCATGGGTCCAGCGCTGACCGGTTAACCAGGCAGGACTTTAACGATGCATTCCTCACTTCATGCCCTGCCGGTGCTGCAAGACAACGTGATCTGGGTCTGGGTGAAGGGAGCGGAGGCCGTTGTGATCGACCCCGCCATCGCCTCTCCAGTGCGTGACTGGCTGGAGCAACGACAGTTGACACTGGCCGCTGTGCTGCAGACCCATCACCATTCCGACCACATCGGAGGAACACCGGATCTGCTGAAGCATTGGCCCAAAGCCGAGGTCATTGCATCCAGAGCTGACCGGGAGCGGATTCCTTTCCAAACCATGCCGGTGGGGGATGGTGACCAGCTCACCGTGCTGGGAGAGCAGGTGGACGTCATGGATGTCGCCGCCCACACCAGGGCCCACATCGCTTTTTTCATCCCGAACCTGCAAGACGAGGCCATGGGCCCCGTCTTGTTCTGCGGTGACACCTTGTTCGGAGCAGGCTGCGGCCGCCTGTTCGAAGGCACCGCTGAACAGATGCATGAAGCCCTGCAAAAGCTGGCCAGCCTCCCTGACGAGACCAAGGTTTGTTGCGCCCATGAATACACAGAGGCCAACCTGCAATGGGCCGTTGAGCAACGCCCTGAGGAAATGGTTCTGGCTGACCGCTTGCAGGAGGTGCGAACCCTTCGTTCAAAAGGCGCCCTCAGTCTTCCGAGCAGCATCGGTGTAGAACGTCGCACCAACCTGTTCCTGCAAGCCAAAACAGCCACCGAGTTGGGGGTGCTGCGCACACGGAAGGATCAGTGGAGACCGGGGAAGCCCCAACGCGAACAACGGGATCACCAACGGCGATGATCATGGTGATCGCGTGAAGAAACACCCCATGAGCGCCAAGGCCATCACCACTCAAGACGCGCCTGCACCGGTTGGGCCCTACAACCAAGCCGTCCTTGCCGGCGAGTGGCTCTACTGCTCTGGGCAGATTCCGCTTGATCCAACCACTGGGGAGATGGTGGGAAACGGTGATGTCGCCGCGGAAACGCATCAGGTGCTGAAGAACCTAGTCGCTGTCTTAAAAGAGGCCGGAGCCACGCCGAAACAAGTGGTTCGCACAACGGTGTTCCTGGCAGACCTCAGCGACTTTCAGACCGTCAACGGCATCTATGCCGAAGTGTTTGGGAGCGGGGTCAGCCCAGCACGGGCCTGCGTTCAAGTGGCAGCACTACCCAAGGGAGCAAGGGTGGAAATCGACTGTGTCGCATGGCTTGGAAGCTGACCCTGACCCACGGGGGCATAGGTTGGAACTGGCTTCAATGGTCCTATGCCTCAGGCGAAACTCACCATCGGTGAATTAGAGGCGGGCTATCCGATGTATTGCAAGGCGCTGAGGCGCCTCCTCCAGCAAGGGAAAACAGCTCAAGACATTGAACGCACCGTCTGCTGGGGACATCTTGAAACCCTGAACCGCTGCCTTCCAACCCGTTACAAATCACCCTCCTACCTGCTGGCCCTGATCCGCCGCGATCTGGAAAAGCCTCAGGAAACCTGAAACTGATCAACTCAGGGGTTTCCCATACATCACTAGGCGAACACTTCATTTACAAGCGAAAAACACAGTTAAACCAGGGTGAGAAGCAAGGTCCTGGGAATGACCCGCTGTATTTTTCGCAAACCAAAACGGCAGTTCAGGTTCAGTCAGTGGCTTGCCGTGACAATGGTGATGCTGGGGGCTGCCTTGTGCCTGGAACTGCAGGCAGGGCTGAGCACCGACCAGGAAACAGGTGAGACGTCACCCTTAGTGGGCCAGCTTCACCATCCTTGATCGAAAACTGCTCTCAGCAGAGGAGAGCATGACAATGCAGGGATGACCATTGAAAAGCTCGAGCAGCTTGCCGCGGTGATCGTGACAGCTGGCCTGGTGGCCGGCAATTTCCTGTTGTTCACCCCTTGGCGAGATGGCCGAGATCCGAGACAGCAACATCCTGAAAGCTCGATGCCTCAGAACTCGACATCGCTTCGATTCATCGGCATGAATACAGATTTCAATGCAACAGATCATCGATATGCAAGCGCTCAAAGATCAGACAACCAAAAGCAGAACAAAAAGGCCAACACCTAAACCATCCGTAGCACCAGAAAGAATCAAAAAGAAGCCAGGCGAATAATTGGCCGAAACGGAAGACAGCTTGCGTTTGTAACGGCAAAGGTAAAGTACCTATTGCATTCAAACGCGAAAGGAGTAGAGAAGATACAGCCGAGGACAAGGAAGATGAGGAAAACTACAATCACTTTTCAAGAGGCTTATGCGTCACGAACCAATCCAAAAGCAGACGGAGTCAATCTTTCTCTAAGGGCCAGAAAAGAGAAGCTCAAGACCCATCACGCAAAGCAAGGCATTGCCTAGAACTGGCAGAAATACGGAAAATAAATCAGAAATACCAAGCCTGCCAATACTTAATCTAATACCAAATAAACGCTCCGTGGTGAAAATCAATGAAAGGAAAAGTTGTTGTTCTCGACACCAATGTGCTGCTCCATGACCCCGAGGCTCCACACCGCTTTGGAAACTTGAGAGTCGTTATTCCAATGCAGGTGGTCGAAGAAATTGATCGATTCAAGAAAGATCACTCGGAAAAAGGAAGGAATGCCCGCAGGATTTCAAGACTCTTGGATTCCTATCGACAGCGCGGAAGCCTTGCCGATGGCGTGCTGATTGAAGGCACTAACAAGGGAATGCTGCAAGTGATTTTCTGTCAAACTAATGCCCTCAAAGAATTACCTCCAGAGCTGGGGGGTGGCGGCGGCGACAACAACATCCTCGCGGTGGCCTTGGAGCAGATGCGATGCAGTGGTCTGAAAGAGGCGCCTGAGGTTGTGCTGATCAGCAAAGACATCAATCTGAGGATCAAGGCTGATGCGGTGGGGCTACAAGCCGAGGACTACATCAACGACAACGTCTCCATCGACGATTTATACACGGGATTCCGTGAGCTCAGCACAGATGCTCAAACGATGAAGACACTGCATGACGAAGATCAACTCTCTCTCGCAGCAGTAACAGATAGCGAAGAACAACATCTCCAAGCCAATGAAGGCGTAGTGATGGTGGATCAGCACAACGACAGCCACACCCTGCTTGCCCGTCATCAAGGCAACAGCAACACCCTCAAGCCTCTGCACTGGCTGAATCGTGCCCATTTGGGGCGGATCAAGGCGCGAAACCGCGAGCAAAGCTTCGCGCTGGATTTGCTGCTCGATCCATCCATCGCACTGGTGACCTTGGTGGGCAAGGCAGGAACAGGCAAAACATTGTTGGCCCTGGCAGCTGGTTTACACCAGGTCGCTGATACCCATCAATACGCACGATTATTGGTGACGCGCCCGCCGATCTCACTCGGGAAAGACATTGGCTACCTGCCGGGAACACTTGAAGAAAAACTTGGTCCATGGATGAAGCCGATCATCGACAACATTGACTTCATCACCGGCACTTCACCTGGCGATGACGCTGAACAGACGAAAAGACAAAAGCAGCGAGAGCCACGTAACGCCTGGGCAGACCTCCAAGGCATGGGCTTACTGGAGGTTGAAGCCATCAACACCATTCGAGGGCGATCGATTCCCAATCAGTTCCTGGTGGTGGATGAGGCGCAAAACCTAACTCCCCTGGAAGTGAAGACCATCGTCACGAGGGTGGGCGAGGGCACAAAGGTTGTCTTCACCGGTGATCCCTATCAAATCGACAACCCCTATGTCGATGCGGAAAGCAACGGGCTCACATGGCTGGTCGAAAAGCTCAAAGGTCAGCCCCTCGTGGGACACATGACCCTCACGAAGGGAGAGCGCAGTGAACTTGCTGAGCTGGCCGCAAACATCCTCTGATTCATAACGACATAACCAAGAACTCATCACCATGACTCAATTTGCTAATTACTCAAAACCCGAGCAAACAAATCTGGATGCCATTCTGAAATCAACAACCTACAAAATCGCCCATGAAGATCCAGAATTACTGAACAGCAGCGCCATGCGAGGTGTGAGAATGCTGCTTGAGATCACCAAACCAGATCTTCATCTGCAAACAGCCGGCATTGAATCAACCATCATTGTTTTTGGTGGAGCCAGAATTATCGATAGAGAAACTGCAACACAGCGACTCAAGGAAGCAGAACAACACCTGAGTAAGAATCCAGGATCTTCAAGCTTAAAAAGACAGGTGATTCATCATCAACAGTTAGTGGAGCTATCTCGTTTTTATGATTCAGCCCGTGAATTCGCCCGCTTAGCATCTCAGCATGGCCAAGGCAACAAAGAAAACGACCATGGATGCTCATCACACGTGATCGTGACCGGCGGTGGGCCAGGCATTATGGAAGCAGCAAACCGTGGTGCCTTTGAAGCCGGATGCCGATCGATCGGACTCAACATCTCCCTACCATTTGAACAACACCCAAACCCCTACATCACTCCAGACCTTTGCTTTAATTTCAATTATTTCTCTCTTCGAAAATTCCATTTTGTGATGCGCTCTATTGGAGCCATTCTCTTTCCAGGTGGATTTGGCACGCTGGATGAACTGTTTGAGCTACTCACCTTAAGACAAGTTGGTACAAAAGGAAGCATGCCAATTGTCCTCTTTGGCAAAGACTTCTGGAAGCGGCTTGTTGATTTTGAATACCTTGCTGAGACAGGCTTGATTTCAGGTGATGACTTGAAATTAATTCATTTTTCTGACACTCCAGAAGAGGCCTGGGACTACATACGAAGCCACACGGCATCAGCCAGACAATAAAAGCCCCGCCATTGCAGACGGGGTGAAGCGGGTGAGGCTTTATCGGGAGATGGATAGAGACAAACAGTGCCTTGCTCTTATCAATTCAAGCCAAGGCCTAACTTTGGTCTTCAAAGCACTCTCGCCACAGCTGGAATACGTCTGAGCTGTCCAGCAAGGCCGAACGAAACAATAGTCGTCACAACGGTTGCAGATATTGCAATAAGCCAAGGGTTGATTCCGATAAAACCAATTGCCATCAAAACCCCCACAAGAATCAATGAATGAATAACATAAGCTCCATAGCTATTAACCCCAGCGGTTGCCAACCATTGGCCAAAGCGATTTTCATTGCGCTGGAACCACAAGATTAGATAGGAGAGAATTCCCCATGCGATGAAGGGATGGAAGAATTTACGAAGAAAGACTAATCTTGCCGGCTTATCCACCAGGCCAGGATTGAATGACAGAGTGAGAGTAAGGCCAAGGAAACATAGGATTAAAAACATGGAAAAGCGGAACCACTTCACAACAAGATGAGTGTCGAGCCTCTCAAACCAGCGATGGAACGACGCCTTACATCCCGCAAAAAACAAGAATGCATATGTAAAAATGTGCATTCCTTGTGCACCCAGACCATTCAAAGGTGACTTCACTAAAGCAGACCAGAGTTCGGTTTGCGTTGTCATCACCACTTCAAGAGACCCTAGAACCACGGCGCTGATCAACCATGAACGCATCCTTGGCGTGGAAACAGATGTATCGACTGCATATTGATCTCCTCTCAGCGCCACCCAGGCACAATAGAGCAAATCAAAAGCAAACAGAACGACTAAAAACCACAACACAATTACGGTATTAAAAGGAAGATCACTCAATGGCAATTTCGCAAAAGGGCTGGCCGGCGAGAGCCTGCTGAGCAGAAGTAAGCTGTTGTTAATCAACAGCATGCCAACCAAGAAGGGAACACCAAGTCGAACGAGGCGATCTTTCAAATAGTGCACCACTCCCTTCTTATGCACTGAGCGAGGAACGAAATATCCAGAGATCAAAAACATCATCGGCATGATGAAAGAATTTATCGCATACATGTACCAGGTGAAAAATCCTTTGAAGAATAGACCAACAGATTCCTCAACCGGAATGCGAACTCCAAGCCAGCCAATACCCCCTCCAAAAGCTATTGGGACATGGAGTGCAATGACGAGAGCAACCACCACTGCCTTGATTTGATCCAGATAAAGCGAACGCTTCACAGTCATTGATTGGGGAACGGTTATAGATCTAGTTTCAGCAGGAATACCAGGTTATTGCTCCCCCATATGGGTGATACCTACCTGAGAAGTGAGTGAGTAATGAAGCCAATATGTGTCATTGAACGCTTTTGCATGGCAGTGCAACGCCCCTCGAATCCTCCGTCGCAGCTATGGCCTGCGAACAACAGCCAAATCCGGGGGTGTTTTTTTACCCAATTTCAGCAGTCCCATCCACCAGTTGAGGGATGCGGGCCTGCGGGGGCCCGGGTCAAACTTTCCGCATCAACAAACCATCAATGAAATATCTGCCACACCTCATGGCCATCCTGCTGGTCGGGAGTACTGCTGCTCACGCACGCGTAAAGGATCACTTCGAGCAAGCTGTTATGAAGTGCATATCAAATCCAAGTGAGATGAATTGCAAAATGGCGGCAGAGTCAGCCGATCAATATGCCTACAGGTTGAGAAATAGCGATAAGAAGTGTCTTACCGTCATCGCTGTTGTTGGTGCTACAGCAGTAACAGCACCATTTATGGGCAAACCCGAGCTGCTGATCGATGAATGGAACCGTTACCAAGAAGGATGCGGTTGAGGAATGTTGAAAGCAACCAGATCTCCATACCGGTTAAAAACTCATTCCCAGGTGCCAACCCAGCAACCTGGCTGCTCTTCGTGCGTCAGGAACGGGTAAAGCCAGACCAGCAACAGCTTCTCCACCACTGGCTCCCCAAGGTCTTTGCGCGCCCCCAGAAAAGATCATTCTCATGGACCAGCCTTCGAGGGATTGGGGCTTGGATCTAAACACCACCGGCGCAACCGTTCCATTTGTTGCAGGGACGTTCCCAGAACACACGCAGTTGCCCCCTGGGTGACTTGAAGATCAGTCCACCTTCCTCGGCGATGCGTTCGTAGCTCTTGCCCTGCTGGTCAGCAGCGAAGAAGTAAGCGACATTGTCGCGATAGACCCTGACGTTGCCTTGTCGTTGGCTGAAGCCGCATTCCTTCAGTTCAGTCGGTGAGAAACCTGTCTCCTGGGTAAAACACCAGACATCAGCAGTGTCGGCACGGGCTGGTGCAACCAGGGCGGTGATGGCGATGGCTGCAGCGGCCAGTGTTGTGCGAATCATCGTGTCCAAGCGCATGGGTGGGTGTACTTCCAATCAATCGCAGCATGGACACTGGCGACCAGGTCGCCCAGCAGCGAAAGGGCAATGGGGGTGTCTTTAGACATGGAACAAACGTGACTGCCTTGAGGGTTCCCCTAGGTGGGTAAGCAATAAAAAAACCCAGGAGGGAAGAGAGGTCTCCTGGGTTGGGGTTTTCGTCCACTGCCAGTTAAAGAGGATTGTTCAGATTTGTTCTGAGGCTCCGCTGAGAGTTTTGTTGGCTTCAGGCGCTTGCAGGCTCAGACCTTGTTTCCTTCGTCGTCCCAATACTCGATCCTGTTCACGTCCAGGTCTTCTTGCTTCAGCTTGGCGACGATCTCCTTTGCTCTTGCTCTTAGGTACAACTCGTCGGTCACCAAACTTTGATAAACGATCTCCTCCAGCGTCTCTTCAGGAGCTTCTGAGACGATCTGCTTCACATCGTCCTTGCTCAGCTTCACGTCAGTTCGGATGCTGACGGTCTGGTCGAAGTCGAACTCGATTTCGTTGATTACCGATTCCATTTGCTGGCTCTGTGTTGTGGTGAGAATCGCTGCTTGTCGTAGAAGGTAGCCCGCACCGGTTGATTGTTCTGCCTGACGGCAGTGAACCCAAAGCAGGGGGGATGGTGTCTTTGGAAGTTCCCGCCGCAGGAAACCGCCACCCAATGGAGCGGAGTCAATTCAGCGTTATCAGGATGGATTGCCCAGGCGCGTCACTCCCCTGCTGGATTAGCGCGTTGGTAGTAGCCCTGTCCTGCGGGATTGCGCTGCTGAGCCTCAACAGTCGAAGGCATCAGCCCATTCACCGCCAGAAAAGTGGTCGCGCCCATAAGGGCACCTGCCAGACCACCGACAAAACCAGCAGCAACAGTGCGATGTAGACCTTTCATCAATTCAATTCATCTGACGACAAGGTCGCCGAAATGGCATGGCAGCACCTACCCATTCGAGCCATTGTTTTGCCTGATGTCAGGAGCACCACCCACCACCCACCAGTTGAGGGAGATGTAGACCAAGTGTCGCGCCCAGTCTTCTTAAGCCGTACTACAACTACAGGATTAGCTATTGAAATTTCATAGTCAATTACTACCATTGAATTGAAAATCCTACACACAAAAAGTTTCAGCAAATGGAATGGTTTGAACATCTGCTGACCCATACAGCTGACGTATTACGCTTAATCCTTGAGTACCTCTCCGTTCTCTGTGTTGGCGTTGGCCTGATTGCAGTATTCAGTTCACGTGGACCACTTCGGAGCATCCTTCGGCGGCACCTCCCTCCTCATCTTTTACAGCGTGGACCATTGACAGCAGCCCGCTTGACGTTTGGTGGATGGCTTGCTTTGGCACTTGAGTTTCAACTTGGAGCTGATGTGGTGCAAACCACAATCAGCCGGGAAGCATCCGACTTGATTGCACTGGGTGCTGTGGCAGTAGTGCGAACGTTTTTGAATTATTTTCTTAGCCTTGAACTCCAAGAGAAAAAGCAAACCACATAAATGGAATAAATATCATCCAACTAAGGGGTAATTTAGACAGCCATATCCCTCAAATGGATAACCCAAAAACCCCACTATTGCTGAATGGCTGAAGTGTGAGAGGTTTTGTCGGGAGATGGATAGCGACAATCACAACTCCTCCTACTTTTCTATGGCGGGTTTTCTATAGCCTTAAGCCTGCTTCATAGACGCCCTCAGCAGGCTTAAGGCTTCCCAACAAAGCTGAATAGACATCAGCAATACATTTGCAAGTAAGAGCTATGACCTTGGTCCAGATGGCAGTGGTCCAGATGGCACCCGCAATGACGATGTCAATCATGATCATTGGTCTTGTTCTCTCTGAACCAACCCTCACAGATCCAGCTGGCATCCATCTCCCCCATTCGGGCAGTTGTTTTAACTGGTTTCAGGGCTTCTCCTCCCCAAATTGGTGAGGGGGCTTTTTAGTGCCCAAAGCACTGGTCAGTTGACCAGTACCTGATTCGAACAGCGCTGGTTCTTGGTCGAAGTCATCCTGTATTTGGAAGTTCCCAAAAGCTCGATCCAATGGTTATCAACAACCATAAGGCGCTATTGCGAGAACTGGTTCCTCTTCTCATCCAGAACAGCAAGCACAGCATTACTCGACTAGTGCTGCGCATTGTCACCAGCCTATTTTCAACATCAGGTGAGTTTGTTTCCTCCGAGCACCCAAAGCAGAAACAGGAGAGCAATCCAAGGGGTCATGAACGAACAATAAGTCTGGGCTAATACCAAGCCCAAAACTGCTCCAATTGCTGTTCTTAGTGGGTACTTGATCATCTAGACATGATGTTTGCGACAACACGCTTGTTGTTCATTAATCTTGCTTGCTACTTTTGGGCCAGGCTTTAACCACCAAAAGAGCAACCGCTATCCCAAGCGCAACATCGACAAATCTTGCAGCAGCTGTAAACCACACCACAGATTTGTCTGGATCGCTGACGACCACCGTTAAGGCTATGGCGCCAAATCGTAGTGAGCTTGGGTGCAGCCCTGCAGCACGACATAGCAAACCAAGCAAAGCGATAGCCAGACCGTAATTGATAAGGTTGTATGCCGTAAAACTAACTTGCAGCGCCGCCAGAAAAACGCCAATGAGAGTGCCTACAAGACGACGACGGGCTGTAGCAGCAGCGCCTTCAAAAGCATCTAAAGAACAAACGATTGCGGAGATCGGCGCCCAATAAGGGTCTGGCAAATGAAGAGCTTGAGCTAAGCCCATTGAGACGACTGCAGCGACCGCCGTTTGAATTGGGCTGCTGATAAAAGATTGCATGGATACCTAGCGCATTGATGGTGTGCACCATGGCAAGCCTGTTTTGAGCATCTTGTCCCACGCCTCGATGGCGTTGTGCCTGAGCATTCGCCTGCGGGTTTGCGGCACTGGTGGGCGTGGTGGACCCCAGCGATCGTGGCGCACCGCAAGCCACTGCGCATGCACCGTTGCTGAGTCGGCCTTGAACTGACAAAGCAGCTGTTGCTCAGGACTCACCAGCCAACCCTTACCGCCGGAAAAACCGGGCGGTGATGGTTGGTGGCGCGGTCCTTACTTGGCATCCGCTGAAGTCTGGCCAGCAGTGAACACTCATGTGAGAAGCAAGTTGGCTGGGCGATCAAAAACCGCGCCCGTCACGTTCCCTCATTTCCAGGCGGAGTTGCTGGTAGCGAAGCAAGGCCAGCTCCTCATCCAACTGAGGGAACAACAAACGAGCCTCTTCCAGGCTCGCGGGCTCCAATAGCCAGTCATCAGAGCGATCCGGGGCCACCTGCTCAGGATTGCGATCCCATAGCTGACTGCCTGGCATAACCCAGCCAAACCAGCGACGAAAGCGATCGAACAGTTCGAGTGGATGCATCTGTGGTGCGGTCCTTGTTCGGCATGGGGTGGAGTCTGTCTAAGACCCTCGGCACAATGATCTGGTGCGATGAAACCATTGATGTGGGCAGAGCACCTGACGATCGCGAGATGCTGCACCTGCCTGGCTGAGCACGATCTGAGCGCTGCCATCTCAACGATGGGCATGGGGCTCCACTGACTCCAGAGGGATCTAATCCTGGAATCCGTACGGGTGGAGGTAGAGCAATTAGACGCTGGAGCTGGTTTGCTCTAGCTTTTGCTCTATTTGGGTTGATCCACTCAGTGAAAACCTAGTGGAGCCAAGGAGATTCGAACTCCTGACCCCCTGCATGCCATGCAGGTGCTCTACCAGCTGAGCTATGGCCCCATTGCGACGTGGAAGCTTCGTGCGACCGGCGTCGTGTGAGAGCTTACACCGCGAAGGCCTCAGACCTGACGCCAAACAGCAACCAGGCGACCTTGCACCTCAACCTGCTCGGCAGGGAGCTCAATCGGTTGATAGGCAGGATTAGCTGCTTCGAGAACCACCGTCGCGCCCTGACGATAGAAGTGCTTCAGCGTGGTGCCGCTGCCGGCCACCAGAGCGCTAACAACCGTGCCGTTGCGCAGCCGCTGGGGATCCTGAACAGGCTCCATCAGCACCACATCACCATCAGCGATGTGGGAGTCGACCATCGAATCTCCATTCACCGTCAGTGCGAACAGACCACGGGTCTCCAGCACAGGCGCCAAGTCCAGGTGCTCTTGAACATCATCAAAGGCGGTGACCAGACCACCTGCAGCGACGGCCCCAAGAACCGGGATACCCGCTGCCCCCACCATGTCACCCAATAGCTGCAAGGTGCGTGCCTGGCCCTCCTGCCAGGTGATCCATCCTTTCTGCTGGAGATGACGCAACCGGCTTTGGATTGGAGCGGGCGAACGAAGCCCCATCGCCTGCATCATCTGGCGAATCGATGGACTATGGCGATGCGTGCCGATGTAGTCAGCCAGCCAGTCGTAAAGCTCTTGCTGAGCAGAGGTGAGAGGCTCCTGAAGGGCACGAGTCACCGCAGAAAAGGTTCGGGCAATACATTTGTACCGCTCCTCGCCCGGCTCCGCAACCGCTGACTCAGGTCAGACGAGCTTCCACACCGCAGGCTCTGGGATGCTCGGCGCCACGTTGAGATCTTGGGGTTCCTTGAAGACCACGCGCCATTCAGGAACACGGCAGGTGACGTAACCGGGATGTTCAATCACCAAACCCGGTTCATCGGTTTGGGTCGCCACCCAGCCCGACATCCAGTGCCCCTCCTCAGACAGGCCACCTTTGAACCAGACCCAACAACGTTCCTTGCGCATCACGAGGCTCTTCAGCGGTTCTTGTAGTTCTCAAGCTGTTGCGGGCACGCAGCCATCAGATAACCCATTAATTGCCCCGTGATCCGGGCCCGCTCCTGATCATTCGGTGCGGTAGGGATGTCCTCGTAGCGCATCGACGTGTCTCGCTCAAACAACGCTTTGAGCTCAGGGTCCGGCAACGCATAGAACGCATCCACGCCCATGGCGCAGATCTGCTCTCCTGTCCATCGGGCAATGGTGCTCTGCTGTTTTTTGCTGGTGGCTAGTACCGCTGAACCCGTACTGGCCGTAACCATCAACAGCAGCAAAAAACACCAGACCACCTTCACAGACCTCCCATCAACACCGCCAACAGAGCCTGTTGTGCATGCAGGCGGTTTTCCGCTTGATCGAAGATGCGGCTTGCCGTTCCCTCCATCACTTCGGCACTGATCTCCTCGCCGCGGTGGGCTGGCAAGCAGTGCAGAACGATCGCTTCTGAGGACGCCAGATCCATCAGGGATTGATCCACGCAGAAACCGGCAAAGGCCTGCTCACGCTGCATCTGCTCAGCTTCCTGGCCCATCGAGGCCCAGACGTCGGTGTAAACGGCTTGAGCACCGGCCACAGCCTCCCGGGGATCGGTCACCACATCAATCGATGCCCCATGCTGCGCCAGGGATCGTGCCTGCTCGAGAACGCCCGGCAGAGGTTCGAAGCCCTCTGGACAGCCAATCCGCACATTCACCCCCAGCAAGGCACCGCACAGCATCAGGGAATGGGCGACATTGTTGCCATCGCCTACATAAGCCAGGGTCTGCCCCGCAAGATCGCCATGGGCTTCCTGCATGGTGAGGAAGTCAGCCAAGGCTTGGCAGGGATGTTCCAGATCGGTCAAGGCATTGATCACCGGAACAGACGCCCAATGGGCGTAATCCACCAGCTCCTGCTGCGCGAAGGTTCGAATCGCCAGAACGTCGCAATACCTGCTGAGAACACGGGCCGTGTCCTCGAGGGGCTCCCCGCGGCCGAGCTGCGTCACAGAAGGATTGAGGTCAACCGTTTGACCACCGAGGCGGGCCATGGCCACCTGAAAACTGACGCGGGTTCGGGTGGACGCCTTGCTGAAGATCAGCCCCAGCACACGGTTGCCGAGATCGATCCGACGATCACCGCTCTTCAGTTGTGCAGCCAAATCCAGCAACGCCGCTGTTTCATTGGCGGAGAAGTCCGCCGATGACAGGAAATCACGGCCGCAAAGCGGAGAGAGGACAGCAGCAACACCCGCAGGAGCGGTAGCCATCGCAACGGTTCAAAGGACAGTTATCGGGGATGAGGCCCGCTGCCGTCAAGCGGTCACGCCTGAAGGCAGCACACTCGCCTCGAGCATGTGCTTGAGATCATCACCCTCGATGACCTCTTTTTCAAGGATCTTCTGGGCGATCGTCTCGAGCAACGCCATGTTCTCCCGAAGGATCGCCAGGGCATCGTCATGGGCCTGGTCCACGAGCCCGCGAACCTCCTTATCGATGGCCTGAGCAGTGGCGTCGCTCACGGAACGCCTCGGGTTGTTGCCACCCCCCAGGAAACGACCACCACCCTGCTTGTCGTAGGCAAGCGGCCCAAGGGTGTCGCTCATGCCGTAGGTGCCCACCATCTGCTCCGCCAGATCGGTGGCCCGCTGCAGGTCATTCGCAGCCCCTGTGGTGATCTTGCCGAACACAATCTCCTCCGCGGAGCGACCGCCCAGCAGCGTTGCAATCTGACCCTGCAGTTCCTCCTTGGAATTGAGGAAACGCTCCTCTGTGGGCAGCTGCAACGTGTAACCGAGGGCACTCATGCCGCGCGGAACGATCGAGATCTTGGCAACTTTGCTGCCGCCTGGCATGAGGTGACCCACGATCGCGTGGCCCACTTCGTGATACGCGACCACCTTCTTCTCGTCGTCCTGCAACACCCGGCTCTTTTTCTCCAATCCAGCCACCACCCGTTCGATCGCCTCTCCCAGGTCTTGCTGCTCGACGCTGGTGCGCATCGCGCGAGCCGCCAGCAAGGCAGCTTCGTTCACCAGGTTGGCGAGATCAGCTCCAGCAAAACCACTAGTGGCCTGGGCAACGCTGTCGAGGTCAACCCCCGGTGCCAACTTCACCTTCTTGGCATAGATCTCGAGGATGGTTTTCCGGCCCGAGAGATCCGGACGGTCGACCAACACCTGACGGTCGAAACGACCGGGGCGCAGCAGCGCAGCATCCAGCACCTCAGGTTGGTTGGTGGCCGCGAGAACAATCACTGGCTTGTCCTGAGCGGTGAAACCATCCATCTCGGTGAGCAGCTGGTTGAGGGTCTGCTCCCGTTCGTCATTGCCTCCGACGACACCCATCGAGCCCGATCGGCTCTTGCCGATGGCATCGAGTTCGTCGATAAAGATGATGCAAGGTGCCTTCTTCTTCGCTTCTTCAAACAGGTCGCGAACGCGGGCGGCACCGGCACCAACGAAGAGCTCCACGAACTCCGAACCGGAGATGATGAAGAACGGCACCTCCGCTTCGCCAGCGACGGCCTTGGACAGGAGGGTCTTGCCAGTGCCAGGGGGGCCGACGAGCAACACGCCTTTTGGAATACGTGCCCCGATCTCCGCATAGCGCTCGGGCCGCTTAAGGAAATCGACAATCTCCGCGAGTTCCTGCTTGGCCTCATCAACACCCGCCACATCAGCGAAGGTGATCCGCGACTCCTCATCGGGCACGTACACCTTGGCTTTGCTCTTGGTGAAGCTCAAAGCTCCCTGCGCTCCACCACCCATCGAACGGCGGGCGAAGAACTGAAGCACCAGGATGAAGATCAAGGGGGGCACCACCCAGCTCAGAATGGTGGTGAAGATGTTGGGCTTCTTCGGGGGTGCTGCAGCGAATTCAACGCCCTTGGTCTCCAGGCGCTGGGGCAGATCCATGTCGAAGATCGGCGTGGTGGCCAGCACCGGAGGCGTGCCCTCTTCGGGATCACTCAGCTCGTAACGGATCTGGTCCTGAGTGATGAACGCCCGCTTCACCGCACCGTCATTGACCTGGTCAATAAACAGCGAGTAAGGCACTCGAGGCACCTGCTGCATGCCATTGCTGGGAATGAAGCTGCTGACCAACAGCAGCACCCCGAAGCCAATCAGCACCAGATTGATGATCCCGAAGCGACGGTTCGGCTGGTTGTCGTCCTGGCGGATCGGCATGGATGGCCTGAAGTTCCCGCCACGCTACGAGGGATCTCTTGCAATCAATGGGTGTGAGAACCGAACGGCACCTAGGTTCTGGCCATGTGCGGCCGCTATTGCCTCGAAACGCCTCGCGCTGAACTGCAGCGGGTGCTGAACAGCTGGATTCGGCCGGACGACAGCGCATGGCTGGCCCACTACGCCCCCCGCGACTTGATCCGACCCCAGGAGCCGGTGCTTGCCGTGCGGCGTGAGCATGGCGAAGACCACCTCTCCCACATGCTTTGGGGTCTGCTGCCGGGCTGGGTCAAGGACCCGCTTCAGGCTCCACGACCGATTAATGCCCGCGCGGAAACCATTACGGAAAAAGCCTCATTCCGCGGTCCATGGCGTCATCACCGCTGCCTTCTTCCCAGCACGGGTTTTTTTGAGAAGGGACATCTGATCCGTCGCAAAGACCGGCAGCTGTTCTGGCTAGCCGGCATCTGGGATAGATGGATTGGGCCCGATGGCAGTGAAGTGGAGACCTGCTGCGTGATCACGACACGACCGAACAGCATGGTGAAGCCGTTGCACGATCGAATGCCGGTGATCATTCCCGACGGGTTGGAAAGCATCTGGCTCGAACCTGGAGATGGGGCCCACCGTCGCGCCCTCGAGCCGATGCTCACGCCATCGCCACCCGACCCATGGGAATGCCGAACGCTGAAGCCAGCATCCAGCAAGAACAACCACCAGCAACTGTCCCTTCTGGAGTGAACAGCGCTTGACAGCCGTCGCTTGTTGCCGACCCTGGGGGGCAGCCGCAGTTGCCAACGTGCTGGTGGGACTGGTTCAGCGAATCCTGCTGCGCGATGGCACACAGCTGAAACTGCTGCTGCTCTGCACCCTGATCGCCACCGTTGGCTTCGCCTTTCCTCGCTTGGACTGGGCGACTTATATCGGCTACACCCTGATTGCCTTATTGCTTACGCAGGTCATGGTGGGGAGCAGCAACGCTCCGGATTGGAGTGATGCTCTGTATCGCGGTCTGGGACTGTTCGCAGTTGCCACGATGTGGCTCTGGCTCCTCACACCCCTGGAGCTGATCTACAGCGGCATGCCGCTGGCCCTGAGCTGGAGCGTGCTGGTGGGCTGGAGCGTGATCCGCCTGGTGACACGCCTCGCCAGCACAAAACGCGTTACCGAAGCGCTGCTGATGGGGGCCACCGCGGGGTATCTGCACATCGGCCTCACCGCAGGGCTTGTGATGAGTGCCCTGGAGACCATCCAACCCGGCAGCTTCGAACCCCTGGACCTGACCAATTTCAGCGATACCAGCGTTCTGGCCAGCGCCCGCATCTTTTCAGCGATCAACTACTTCGCCTTCGTCTGCCTCACCACCGTCGGTTTCGGAGACATCAGTCCGGTGCTGCCCCTCGCTCGAATGGTGAGTGTGGCCACGAGCGTCGCCGGACCGCTCTACCTCGCTGCCGTGATGGGCGTGCTGATCGGCCGCTATGCCAGCAGCCTCGAGCGTCAATCCAGAGACCAGTGAGCACCAGCAAAAATGCAGTCATAGAGCTAGTTCTAAAGAACTGAGCGTGACGCTTTCCTGGCTTCCAAGGCGTCCAAAGTTGATGGGTATATTCCTTGAATAATTCGATCTTGATACCGGCACATTCAAGCCTTTCAAGCGGGTCATCGCCCCAAATCCAATTACCAGGCATTGACGTCCTCAAGCTGATCCCATCATCGGTAAGGAGCTTGTCGAGAATCTCCGCCTCATGTTTCGTCAGAATGACCACTAGTAGATGGCGACGCAGAAACTCGGCTATCTCCCTGGCAGATGCGTGCAGTGATGCCATTTCTAATGCTTTTTCCTTAATGCGTACTGCAGGCACAACATGTTCTCGGTAATGATCACGCGCAGGTGCTTTCATCGCCTCAAATGACCTTCCAATGGTCACCAAGTGGTCTACAGAATCAAATCCAAATGCTTTTCTAAAAGAACTTCCGAACGGCCATTCCAATCCGTTTTCCGCTGCGTACGAGATAATCTGAGCAACATCATTGAAATAAGAGTCCTTGCTGTCGTTTCCGAATTCATGCGTCCAGTACCTATTGTCATCTAGAGAATTATCCAGATCTTCTTCATCAAGTAAGTCGCAGAGGCGTCTGATCAAGAGGTTCATACGAGCCAGGCTGTCATCCAGATAGATCCGTGTGTAGTGATTACCTGTTGTCAGTTCAGCACAAGACATGTCTTTAGAGGCTTCCCGAAAGATTGAAATAACTAAGGGAGATTTATTGGATGAATCTTTTTCTACTCTGTAGGTCATGTGGTATCGATTTGCTTCCGCATCAAAACCTGCGTAAAGCTTGTCTTTGCTAGAACTTAGGAGGCATGTAATAGATGATTTATTCAGCTTTGCAAATGCGCCTGGTGTTCGGCGAATACTTATAAGCAGATCCTGGAGGATATCTTCTTTAAGAGATTCTTCTGAATCGCGCTCGGCGGGGGAGTAAGAGACGACTCGAAGCGATCCCCCTTTGCCGCGACCCTTTGTAGCTAGTCCAAGCCCTATCAGCTGCTCTTTGATCTCTTCATATTCATCGCGTGAAACGTCCTTTTCTAGAGCATTACATAGAGCTGTATGTGCTCTTGCATTACTCAAGACACCACCTTCTTCTTTCAGACAGTTCAGCAGATGCTCACGAGCTTTCATAGGTGTACAACAAGCTTTGATCTATATCGATACTGACTTTGATAGCCCCCAAAATTGAACCCCCTATTGAGTGAACTTGAACTCTGCTTCCATCCCCCATTCGAGGGAGCCAGTAAAGAAATAAAAAAACCCGCCATTGCTGACGGGGTGAATGTTCTGTCGGGAGATGGATAGCGACAATCACAACGCCCCCTGCTTTTCCCTTGCGGGTCTTGTATAGCTCTCAGCCACTCTGCGGTGGCATCAGGCTTCCCGACAATGAGTCACGTTCATTCGTTGACTGTTGCATAAGCAATGCATTTTGGAGTTGCAGCTTGGACAGGCACGCCGTGCATATATCCCTGCACAAGGCATCCACACATTTTTTTTGCAAAATAAAGATTTCGATGGGAAAACTCTGCCCTGCAATTGCGATACATTGCCAGTTGCTGCGCCTTCGAAAGCTCAGCGGAGTCTGCAGGCGGCGTCACAAATCCACAAAGAATTGCCAGCAACGCTATCGAAGAAGATGCTTTATGCATTTAGAAACACCCCTGTCTTTGGGCTTGTTTTACATAAGACTGGGCGCGCACATAATATTTCGACTGCTGATCAAAATCGCCTCTTGCATATGCTCGTTGAAACTGAGCGGTGGATTGTTCGGCAAGATCTGCTAATCGGTCGCAGGAAGCTGCGTGCACTGCAGGAGTATTGACCATAAATACTCCACCGATAAGAACAGAAGAAGCGAAAGTGATTGCGTTGAAGAGTTTCATTTGAGTTTTGGTGTTGTGGAGGTCATCCCTCCTGGACCTCTTCACCATCTCCGTTCCAGCTGAAAATCACTTCCCCCATTCGAGGGATTTATTCAGCGGGGTTCATCCCCCATCTGGTTAAAGACTCACCCCCAGGTGCCAACCCGTCAGCCTGTCCTGCTCTTCCACCGTCAGGAACGAATAAAGCCAGTCCAGTAGTAGTTCCACACGAAGTGGGAAGTACGAACTTGTTCTTATTTGCACAATCAAAAAAGACCTCAACATTCCTCTCATCAAGATTCGAGATCAAAAACTATCAAATCAGCCAAAAGGGCCAACAAAACAGCCTCTAACTTTTTATGGTCTGGATGAACCAAATAACGATCACGAGCCAACAAATCAGAAAATGTCACCACAACGGCGTGCGTGAAATTCTTGTTCAACTTTTCAGGATTTTGGTTGGCTCCATACTCGATTGACTCGATTCCATCAATTGTTGACTTCAGATCAACAAACTGATGGAACATTGCATCGATTCGATCTTGGCCAGCATTTTGATTGAACTGTAGCAACAAGAGATGTCTAATCATTCATCAATGCATGACGTCATGAGTTCACTATAGTTCGAGAAAGGATGGTCAGGACTCACTTTTGCCTGATGTCTCACATCCCTCGCAGAAATTCTGCGTGTGTCATCAGCGATCTGTTGACGGTTTCATTTTTGTGTCGACACTATCGATGGTGTTCGTCTTCTCAGCAGTTTCCTTCAACCGCTATGGCTTGTGCCAGTGTTCTACCAATGCTGTTCTCTGTGCCCCGCTTTCGCCGAGTAAGGGGCTGCTCAATTCATCCAACGGCAAGACAAGTTGGATGGATAAAACTCAAACGTTGTTGTTTTATACCATAATGCGGCATTTGTTTTGCAAACATAAACACCCCTCGGATCAGTAGCCCTAACCCAACCATTTGTACAGATAAATCTTTTTTTGGTTATTGTGTTTCCAATCCCGTAATACTCGGTTACGTCTTGATCTTGACATTTGTTGAAACCCCAGAACTCTCTTTTGGCCCCATCATTCCACTTTTGCGTATTAATCATTTTAATAAACGCGTCTTGGGCGACTTTCTGGACCACAGGGTGATCCGGAGTTAATTCTCCACTCTCTAGTAAGGCTTTGGGATCTGCTTGCGAAGGTGATGACATAGCAGAAGAGATATTCCCGCAAATAAGTACTGAAGAAGCAATCCCGGCTATCAAGCAATTATTCATCTTTCTGCCCAGTAGAAAAAGAATTTATTAGACGACCCTAAAGCCGCTTTCGCCGATTGTGTAGGGCAGTAGACCCTTCGCTGGTTGAGACAAAGACATGAATACCAACTCAATACCAACCGTCTCTACTCGGTAGTAAAGTCAGCAGTAGCAAGGAGTTTGGGAGTTAGTATTAGCATTGTGCCACTTCATCGAGGAAGGCCGCCCTTCCCGATGGAAAGACGGCCTAGCTCGCTCGTTTATGCATTGCAGTCGACCTAATCAGTGAAGCTGTATCCGTGCAGCGAAATGCTTTATCGAAGAACAGTGAACTGAAAGAAGAAGGTCGAAGCGTCTGGCTTGTGGCAACCCTGGGGCCATTTGGACCATGTGTGAAGCGGGACTCCTACAGGGCACCTAGACGGACGGTGCAGAGGAGTGTCGACTGATCAGACGCACATCAGTGTCGTCACAGACGAGGCGCTCACGTTTGGGTTGAAAAGTTGGAGCAGGGGCCAGAAAGTCAGGCTGCTTCTGCGATTTGCTCAGGTGGAGTGTCGGCCGTCATGGGCTCCTCCGATCTCGATGCACACACTCTCGGCAGCCGTGGAGCGCCCTGCAATCAGCTGTCGTGCTCATTGCCTTCTGGCGCGAATCGGCCGATTGTGGGACCGGCGTGCTGACTGCTGGCTGTGTTTCGTCTCAGTGCAGCGGAAAAGCGTTTCGCCCTGACTTCGTTCGCCGTGAAGGTGGCGATCTTCTGGCTTGCTCAGTTGGTGGTCTGCGTGCTGGATCCACGGCGGCTGGTGTGCGGTGTCGTGGAGAAGGGTTTTTTGCCCTGCCTCATCAGCTTTGCGGTGATGGATTTCCTAGTGATCCCTCGACTACGGCGCCGTTGGGACCGCTAGCCCCGTTGCCAGACCCACAACCACCTAGCTAGTACATAAGTACTTGCATAGGCAGTCATGCGCGAGGGCTGGCTCATTGACCGAGACGGGTTCTGGATCTGCCGGTTTCACCGTGATGAGAAGGCTTGGATCCGCGATCCACGGGTGTTCGTTGATCACGGCCGGGAGATGCCCAACGGTGAGCCTGCCCTGCTCAAGCGGCGGGAATACCTGCGCCGCGATGCTGCAGAGCAACGCTGGAAAGAGCTGCTGCGGCTGGGTTGGTCAACCACTGACCCTGCTTGGGGTGCTGAGGTTGAGCCCTGACTCCAGACATGAATAAACCCTGCCAACTTCTAACGCTTGGCCCCGGGTCAGATTGATCACGCATGTGACCGTGGAGCCACGCTGAACTGACTCCCCAGCGAAGCTTTTGGCAAGGGAGTCAGTGGGTTGCTCAGCGTCCAATGGGGCCGTCCATTGGATGGAGGGGAAACTCCGATAACACCATGGCGATGGCGTGAGGTCAGCGCAGTTGAAATTGAGTTATCAGTGCCGACCAAATGAGATTCAGCGGTGAACCAGGAACGCCAGGAAGTAGCCGATCAGCAGACCTTTGCCAAAGGTGATCCAGAGCATTTGGTATTTGCTCAGACCAAACCGCTGCCTTATCCGCTTGATGTAGGTCTTGTGCCAAAGCAGGACCGAGCTGGTCTGCTTCGCCTTCTTGGATTTCTTGCCCATATATCCATCTTGCCCTCAACCAGCCTCAGGAGCCCAACCCACTTCCTTCTGCCAGGTGGTTGCCCAGAGCTTGCACCGCTTCTTTAAGTGCTCACCCTGTTGGAGCTGCTATCAAATGACGTACTGGGCTTTATGCCGATGCGACTTGCTGCGCTTCTTTGGCTGGTGTTGTTGGGCCCAGGAGTTGTGTATGCCCATGACTCCCACAAGGCACGAGCCTCGGATAAGTCACAAGAGGTCGCGACTGCCAAGGCAATGAGCCGTTTACCTGAAGGAGCGACGGTGACTGACACCTCCTGCAAGAAGCTCAACTACGTGTTCCAAACACGCTGGCGGTGCACAATCACGTATAGCGATTAGCCAGCTTCGGGAGCCCACCCGATCTCCTTCTGCCAGGTGGTTGCCGTTCACTGCTCAAGCACTAAAAAACCCCGCCATTACTGACGGGGTTTTTATATATCCACCGCTCAGGCCAGCCTGTAGTCAGTCACCTCACTTGATTTCATTTGGTCGGCACCAACAACTCAATTTCAACTGCACTGGCTTTGCATCAACGCCATGGTGTTATCGGAGTTTCCCCTCCATCCAATGGTCCCTGCATGACTATTGGGCGCTGAGTGTCAGCGTTTAATCCGTCGCCGACACAGCAAGCAACGGCCTGACTCCTTGCAACGAAGGCGG
>NZ_JAKUHI010000005.1:0-148665 GCF_023630615.1 Synechococcus sp. MU1648 | reverse complement strand
GCCCCATCACGCCCCACCCCCAAGCCCGAACTGGTGGGTAAACCCGTGCCGCGTCGCCCTGCTGGCACCGGCGTTCCCCAACGCCAGGGGGGACCGAGCAGACCGGGAACCCCCACCCGACAAAGTCGACCAGGGATGCCCCCACGCAGTGGCAACACCCTGGAACTGGTTGGGAAACCGATTCGTCGCGACGGCAGCACGACCGGCAGCGGACGTCCGGGTGCTCCCACCCGTCCAGGAGCTCCTGGACGTCCAGGAATGCCCGCTGGAATGCGCAAACCGGTGGCTCCCGGTGAGCTCATGCAGCTGCAGAAGCCGGTCGGCCGACCGACGGCACCGGCCCCCCGCCGTCCCGACGCACCGACCAAAGCCGGTGCAGGGACAGCCACACCCCCCGTGGCACGTCCGACCGCTCCATCGGCACCACGTCGTCCGAGCTTCCGTCCTGGCGGTCCTGGTGGCCAGCGACGTCCCGGTCGGCCGGATTGGGATGACAGCGCCAAGCTGGAAGCCCTGCGCAGCCGCTCGCCGCAGAAGCAGCGCCAGAAGGTCCACATCATCGGAGAAAACGATGATTCGCTAGCGGCACAGACCGGCGGCTTCGCCGGGGAACAGGAGAACATGGTTCTCTCGGCGAGCCTGGCTCGTCCCTCAAAACCCAAATTGCAGCAGCGCACGGCACCCAAGCCGGTGGCGGCGATGCGCAAGCGCAAGAAGGAAACCGCCCGTCAGCGCCAGCGTCGGCGTGCCATGGAGCTGCGGGCAGCCCGGGAAGCCAAGCAGGTGCGGCCCGAAATGATCGTGGTGCCGGAGGACAACCTCACGGTGCAGGAACTGGCCGACATGCTGAGCGTCGAAAGCTCGGAGATCATCAAATCCCTGTTCTTCAAGGGGGTCATCGCCACGGTCACCCAGACCCTGGATATGCCGACGATCGAGGCCGTGGCCGAAGAATTCGGTGTGCCGGTGCTCCAGGACGACGTTGAGGAGGCTGCGAAGAAGACCGTCGAAATGATCGAGGAAGCCGACAAGGCTCATCTGATCCGACGTCCTCCCGTGGTCACCGTCATGGGCCATGTCGACCACGGCAAAACCAGCCTGCTGGATGCCATCCGTCAGGCCCGCGTCGCTGCGGGAGAGGCCGGAGGCATCACCCAGCACATCGGTGCTTATCAGGTTGAGGTTGAGCACAACAACGAGCCGCGAAAACTCACCTTCCTTGACACCCCGGGCCACGCAGCGTTCACCGCCATGCGGGCTCGCGGCACCAAGGTGACGGATGTGGCTGTGCTGGTGGTGGCTGCTGATGACGGCGTCCGCCCTCAAACCCTTGAAGCCATCAGCCATGCACGGGCTGCTGAAGTGCCGATCGTGGTGGCGATCAACAAAATCGACAAAGAGGGTTCATCTCCCGAGCGGGTCAAACAGGAGCTGTCCGAACAAAACCTGCTGGCGGAAGACTGGGGCGGCGATGTGGTGATGGTGCCGGTGAGCGCCATCAAGGGCGAGAACATCGACAAACTGCTGGAGATGCTGCTGCTGGTCACCGAAGTGGAAGACCTGCAGGCCAATCCAGATCGTCTGGCCCGCGGCACCGTGATCGAGGCACACCTCGACAAAGCGAAAGGCCCCGTGGCCACGCTGCTGGTGCAGAACGGCACCCTCAAGACCGGCGACGTGGTCGCCGCTGGTCCGGTGCTTGGCAAGGTGCGCGCCATGGTGGACGACAACCGGCAACGGCTGAAGTCGGCCGGTCCCTCCTTCGCCGTCGAGGCCCTGGGCTTCAGCGAGGTCCCCACAGCCGGTGATGAGTTTGAGGTGTACCCCGACGAGAAGTCGGCCCGGGCTGTTGTGGGCGATCGTGCCTCCGATGCCCGTGCCACACGTCTCGCCCAACAGATGGCATCGCGACGGGTCTCGCTCACGGCCATGTCCGGTCAAGCGAATGACGGCGAGCTCAAGGAACTCAACCTGATTCTCAAGGCAGATGTTCAGGGCTCTGTGGAAGCCATCCTCGGATCGCTCGAACAGCTTCCCAAAGATGAGGTTCAGGTGCGTGTGCTCCTGTCCGCACCCGGTGAGATCACAGAAACCGACGTGGATCTGGCCGCCGCATCCGGCGCTGTGATCGTGGGCTTCAACACCTCCATGGCCTCCGGAGCCAAGAAGGCCGCAGATGCCACCGGGGTGGACGTCCGCGATTACGACGTGATCTACAAGCTTCTGGAGGACATCCAGATGGCAATGGAAGGTCTACTGGAGCCGGAGCTGGTGGAAGAAGCCCTGGGCGAAGCCGAGGTGCGCGCTGTGTTCACCATCGGCAAAAGTGCCGTTGCCGGTTGTTATGTCAACACTGGCAAGCTGCATCGCAACTGCCGGGTGCGGGTCCATCGCGGGAAACAGGTGGTCTACGAGGGCGACCTCGACTCCCTGCGTCGCAACAAGGACGACGTCAAGGAAGTGGCCACAGGCTTCGAATGCGGTGTCGGCACCGATCGGTTCGCCAATTGGGAAGAAGGCGATCGCATTGAAGCCTTCAAGATGGTCACCCAACGTCGCAAACTCACCACCTGACCCCGCAAGCGATCGTGCAGCCCCGCAGCGAGCCACTGCTCTGGCTTCAGTGCCTGGCTCTTGGAGCCATCCCACTGGAACTGCTGGTGATCCGCCTGGTTCTAGCCGGCGCGGATCCGGGACCTGTGCCTGGTGTGGAGCGATTTCTGATCTGGGGCGTCGGGGTGCTGGCTCCGACTGTGGCGTTATGGCGGCGCCCCGCCGACTGGGGATCACTGCTGCTGGTGCGTCAGCCGCTGGCCAGCCGCAGCAGCGATCAACTCCGCATCAGTGCATCGCAAAGCGGTCTCAGCAGCCGCATTGCTGTAGTAGCTGCGGCGGTCATCCTGCTGCCCACCCTCTGGTGGCTCGATGATTCAGCAGTGCTGGTGAATGAATTTTCTCCGGTTTCGGGCCAGTCCCGCCTCGTCAGCCTGTTGCTTGTCAGTCCGCTGCTGGGGCTGATCGTCTGGCAGTTGCAGCAGTTGGTTCAAGCCGCAGCGGTCTTGGTTGGTTCGGCAACAACAACTGCGGCTGCTGATTCAACCTTCCGGGCTGAAGCTGTTGCATCGCAACGCACCAGCCTTGGCCTGCAGCTGCTCAACCTCCCCGCCCTGGACTGGCCGGAGGCTCAGGCAGACCCAAGCACTGAAGGCATCGTTGAGGAGGCGGACGTCGACGCGCCAGCCGTTGATGAAGACAGCCAAGACCAGGACAAAAGCGAAACCGATCCGTCCAACAACGAGATTCCCGACGAAACCATCGACACGGAACCCGCGGAGCCGGAGACGGATGACGGCACTGAAAATGAGACCACCGTTCAAGACAGCACAGACATCAACCGGGGGATTCCTGAGGACTCTGTTGAAACCGAAGCCAACGACACGGATCAAGCCGTTGAGGTGGCGGACGTCGACGCATCAGCCAGTGATGACGTCGACCGAGACATCGACGCATCTGAAACGGAAATCGATCAACTGAACAACGAGATTCCCGACGAAACCATCGACGCGGAACCCGCGGAGCCGGAGACGGATGACGGCCCTGAAAACAAGATCACCGAACAAGAGAGCAAAGACAACACCGCGAAGATGTCTGTGGAATCTGCTGACATTGAGCCTGAAGAGCTGGTGCTGAACAACGAAGACAAGGAGGTCAGCACCGAGTCAGAACTGGATGTCGACAGTGCTGAAGATGACAGTGCTGAAGATGCCGTTGAGGCTGAAGTCGATGCTGCTGCAAACGCCAACCCATCGGCTTCGCCTGAATCAATCTCCACTGCTTCCACTCCTGTCCCGGTCGAACCAGAGCAGCCCGGAGAAGAGGAGGAGAGCACCGCCCTGGATCCCGAAATCAGCCAAGTCGACACTGTCGCCAGCGGAAGCACGGAAGGCCATGGTGAACAGGCCGAGCCCAGCGGAGGCAAAGAGAGCGAACCAGAGCAGTCGTCGGAGCCCCCGCCAGGGAGTCTGTGACTCTTTGAGCAATCGCTCCCGCAACGCGGGATCCAGGCTGGATTTGGAGCGCTGATTATCGGACAAACGTCCCCGTTGGATTCAGAGCAAATGTTAAATTGCTCACGACGCCGATGTAGCTCAGCCGGTAGAGCAACGCTTTCGTAAAGCGTGGGTCGCCTGTTCAAGTCAGGTCATCGGCTTCACATCATGTTTAAAGTGCTTTCAGCATTGGTTCACGGTGTTTGTTGGTAACGCTCTTAGCATTTAAGTCGAACGATCTGGTCACAACACATCAGACCGCCTAATTTCACGCACTAACGACAAAGTGCAGCAAGGCCAGGAATGGCACATAGCTGCTCACCCGTTTGGATGGTTCCGTCTGCCAGCAATCCCCAGGGAACAATCCAATGCTGAGGATCAACAACATCGAGAACACCACGCGCTTCTGGATTGGGAATAAAAATCACCTGTCTTTGTTTCAGCTTCAGGCGATCACGCAACCAAGATGTATAAACCTGAGACTCGAGCAACTGCTGATAGGAGCCATCACGAATAATCTCCTCAAAACCCGCTGTCACAGCATCAGCCAGCTCCATGTTGTCGGGGCTGACATAAAAGAAACCCGCAAATGGATAGACCACAAGAACATGAGGATCAAGAACCACTCCATCGGAAAAGCGATTAACGACTTCCTGTTCACCCTCAATTTCTGCTACCCCACGCAACAGCAGATCAACCCTCTGCTGATCAACGAGTCGAAATAAATTATCCCCAGATGTTTCAAATGTTCGCAACCCAGCCGCATCAAAAATATCCAGCTCGCTCCAACCACTCCCCTGCAGCAGAGTCAGAGCACGTAATTCCTTCAAGTTGTCGACAGATGCCAACCTTGGCAAGCGCTTGTCGTGGGTCCAACCAACACGAAGCCCCAAGACACCGCCAGTAATGGGAATCGGAATGACCCGCAAACGCGCGTTCAATGATCGACCTGCACCGTAGGCACCGATCGTGATGGCATGGGGGTTTTTGCCTCCCACCAGCTGGCCTGATGCCAAGGCATCAATGGCTGCATCCTGCGACAGATCTTCAGCAGTTAGACCAAAGGCAAAATCAACTCCACTGCGCTCCATAATCAAGCGCAACAGCTGTGTTTTGAACTCCCGTTCCGTATCACCGAGATCACGACCAAGCACTACCGGGAGCACACCATCAGGGAGGGACTGCACTTCCACTGCCGTTAACAAATGCTTATTGTCGAGATCGAGCTGGCCTTCCGAAAATCTTGGGCGGATCGCGAGGAAGGCTGCCACCACTACCAGCAGACTCAGAACAACCGAAGCAGCTGTTTGCGAACCAAAGCGAGGTACAGACATCAGCTCGAGGGAATAATCAAGTAAACACCAAACAAAGTGAAAGCCAAATAACTTGGCAATAGACAACGCCGCAAAATCCCAGATACACGCTTCGAATACTCAGCCAGATGATTATCAATAACCTCATCCGCACCTACCACATAAAGAATACCGAGAAAAATAATGATCTGAAGATTGCCGATAAATCCACTCATAGCTGTCACGGGAAGCTTCCCGGCAATAAAAACATAATTACCACCTGCAGAAACAACCGCAGCAAGGATCAGATCATCACGACTGCGGCTAATCAGCAGCGCCATGCAGCACAGGCCAACTGCAAGAATGTATCCAAGAAAATCAGGGGTGAACCACAGCAAACTCACCCGTTCCAAATGCATCTGAAATACAACCGTGTGCTGACGAATCAATGACAATCCAGACTCGATCCCTGAGCCCAGGTCACTCATCAGTGACACTTGAGAAGGGAAGGCTTCTGAATCATGCAACAACCAACCGGGCAGAATTAATCCTGGGCTCAAAGAGAAGCCATTGGATGGCACCACCTCCAAAGCAGTCGGGTTCAACGGATCGAGGAAGCCAACCTCAACCTTCAAGTGCTGGCTATCAAAGGGATAGCGACTCAGCTGCCAGCGTTGGACCGCCTGCGTACGAATGCGGTAGAGGCTCCAGACACGACCATCGGCACGAGACTCTCGACGCACCCGTTCAAAGCGCTGCACATCACCGTCATGAATGCCATTCAGGACGGTGAGGTCATCACTGGGATTCTGATCCGCAGGACCCGACCAAATCGACCACAAAAAAAGTTGTACTGAAAAGCGATTTTCAAGTAGATCAAGATCACTCAGGTTCGTGACATAAGCGCCAACTTGCAAGATTCCTGGGGACCCACTCTGATCCTCAGGCACATCAATCAGAGTTTGAGCAAGCCTGTCCCAGTCAAACGCCGGAGGGGATGTGTTTGCAGGCAGAGATGGGGCCTTGTGCAGCAAGGGGTGCAACAACAAGCTGAGAACAAGCACTGTTGCCACCAACGGGATCAGCCAGCGCATGCGACGGGACGAGACGCGCACGTCCGGCTACCAAGAACTCCTCGCACGATGACAAGAGCAATACTTGAAAACCAGCGCCGTGCACGTTCTGTGATCCTTCCCTCAAGAGGCGTGGCCTTCAAAACAGGCAGCTACGGGGACCCGGCCGCTACCAACCAACGCGACTACTGGCGTGTGGCGTTGCAACTGGTGAAGCGGGCGAAAGTGGACCTGGCGATGCTGGTGCTGATGAGTGTCGTGCTGATCCCGCTCGACATTCACCTCAAGGACTGGTTGCTCAGCACGAAGGCAGTGGCCGTACTGGGCATCGCCATGTCGATCTTCATCGGTTTCCGCAACACCCAAGCCATTAGCCGTTGGTGGGAAGCGCGAACACTGTGGGGAACAGTTGTAAATAAAAGCCGTGTCTGGGCCGACGGCCTGCGCGGGTTGCTCAACGAGCAGCAATGGCGCAGTGCTCGAACACAGCAGTTGGTGCAGCTTCAGGTGGCCATTGTTTGGCAATTGAACTTTCAATTGCGCAACTTCTGGCATCCAGACCTAGATCTGATGCGGCAAGAACTGCTTGATCAGCTCGCACTGCCAGACGACAGCACAGTTCGAAGCCTTTCGGTTCAACGAATGATGGGCATTCAGAAACTGGCCGAAGATCAATGGATCACCGAGTGGGGCCGCAAGCATTTGCTGGAGATCAGTGATGCCATGACCGATGCCGTTGGCGGTCTCGAACGGATCCGCAACACCCCGATTCCACCGCCCTACGACCTCTTCGTTCGTGTGATCAATTGGGTGTTCGGAACCCAGTTGCTGCTGTCGTTTGAAAGCCAGGGGTCAGCGCTTACGGGAATTCTGCTGTTCTTCGGGTTCCTCATTGCTGAGCGCATCGGGGCTTATGTGGAAGGGCCTTTCGATCGAGACGGCAGCAGCTTTTCAATGCCCCTGAATACGATCTGTGTGGGAATCAGTGAAGACCTGATGCCGAGAGAACTCAACTACGGCAGGTATCGTCCCAGCCGAAATCCTGTGTTTTGGGATTGATTCAGGTGCCAAACGTGATGCGCATTGGATCGGCCATCAGCGGGTTGCTGCTGGTGCTGTTTCTTGTGGTTCATCTGGCCGGTTTGTTGCCCGCCCTGATCGCACCGCTGAAGTTCGAGCTGTACGCCACGACCCTGCATCACCAGCCGTGGCTCCCTCTGCTGGAGGTCAGCTTGGCCACCACCGCAACCATTCATCTGGTCTTCACCGTCGCCAAAACGCTTCGAAATCGTCGCGCTGGCAATACAGCTGCGCTGCGCAGCCGTCGTGGTCGACCGCTCGCGGCTCTCGCCAGCCGCAGCAAAGTCGCTGCAGGAATCATCACGCTGGGATTCCTAACCCTGCACCTGCAGCAATTGCGTTGGCCCCGTCCTGCAGACGGATTGGAGAGAGAGGCATTGATGCAGGTGCTGCAGCAACCGATCAGCCTGCTTGTTTATGCCGCCGGCAGCCTGGTCATCGGGCTGCACCTTCTGCACGGTGCTGAGGCAGCACACCGCAACCTGGGGCTGCTGACCCCGGTTAATGGCCCCAGCATCCGCTGGGGGGGGCGCCTGCTGGCGTCTGTCATCGGAGGAGGCTTCCTGCTGATCAGCCTGGGACTGGCCCTCGGAGGATTGGCATGAGCAGTGGTTGGCCTGACCCCAGGATTCCCTCCGGTCCGCTCGCTGATGCCTGGCGAAGGACTCGGGAGGGACTGCCGCTGATCAGCCCCTTACGCAAAGGGCAGCTGGATGTACTCGTGGTGGGGACCGGCCTGGCAGGCGCTTCAGCGGCGGCAACCTTGGCGCAGCAGGGCTACCGGGTCACGGTGCTCAGCTTCCATGACAGCCCACGCCGTGCCCATTCGGTGGCGGCTCAAGGCGGCATTAATGCCGCGCGTTCCGTTGCGGTCGATGGAGACAGCATCAGTCGCCTGTTCGCCGACACCCTCAAGGGGGGCGACTTCCGCGCCCGCGAATCAGGCTGCCAGCGGCTGGCGGAAATCAGCAGCGGCATCATCGACCAATGCGTAGCCCAGGGGGTGCCGTTCGCGCGCGAATACGGCGGCAGCCTGGCCACCCGCAGTTTCGGCGGTGCTCTAGTGAGCCGCACCTTCTATGCCCGTGGTCAGACCGGCCAGCAATTGCTCTACGGCGCCTACCAGGCCTTGATGCGCCAGGTGGAGCTGGGTCGCGTGCAACTGCTCACCCGTCGGGATGTGCTCGAGCTAATCACCGTGGATGGGGTCGCACGCGGTGTGGTGGCGCGCCATCTGCTGAGCGGTGAGCTGGAGGTGCACACCGCCCGTACTGTCCTGCTCTGCACCGGTGGCTACAGCAACGTCTACTTCCTCTCCACCAATGCGCTCAAGTCCAACACCAGTGCGATCTGGCGAGCCCACTGCAAAGGGGCCCTGTTCGCCAATCCCTGCTTCACCCAGATTCATCCCACCTGCATTCCTAGTGGCGATGTCTTCCAGAGCAAGCTGACACTGATGAGCGAAAGCCTGCGCAACGACGGGCGGGTCTGGCTGCCCAAAAACCCGGACGAGACACGATCTCCCGATGCGATTCCTGAAGAGGAGCGCGACTACTTCTTGGAGAGGCTTTATCCCACCTACGGCAACATGACGCCGCGGGACGTCGCCTCCAGGCGAGCCAGGGAGCTTTGCAACGCCGGGCGGGGCGTCGGCCCGGGGGGGCGATCGGTCTACCTCGACCTCACCGATGCCATCAAAGCCGAAGGTCGCGACGCCATTGCTGCGCGCTACGGCAACTTGATGACAATGTACGAGCGGATCAGCGGCGACGACCCCTACAGCAAGCCGATGCGGATCTATCCCGCCCCCCACTACACAATGGGCGGCCTCTGGGTCGACTACCACCTGATGAGTTCGGTCCCAGGCCTCTTTGTGCTCGGGGAAGCGAACTACTCCGAGCATGGCGCCAACCGACTCGGGGCCAGCGCCTTGATGCAAGGGCTTGCCGATGGCTACTTCATCGCGCCGTCCACGGTCACGGCCTGGCTGGCGAGCACACCGGCCGAGGATGTCTCCACCGACCACCCGGCCTGCCGCGAGGCCCTGGAGAGCACCCGCACCCGGATCAGCCAATTGCTCAACAACAAGGGCAACACCCCGGTGGACAGCTTCCATCGCGAGCTGGGAAGCGTGATGATCGACCGCTGCGGCATCAGCCGCCATGCAAATGGTCTTCAGGAGGGGCTGCAGCAGGTGCGATCCCTTGAACAGCGCTTCGACACTGAAGTGCGGGTGCCCGGCGACGCCAGCGGTCCCAATGCCGAGCTGGAGAAAGCTCTGCGGGTTAAAGACTTCTTCGGGCTTGCCCAATTGATGCTGCGGGATGCCCTAGCCCGAGAGGAGTCGTGCGGCGCCCACTTCCGCGAGGAACACCAGAGTGAAGACGGCGAAGCCCGGCGTGACGACGTCAACTTCGCCCATATCGCGGCCTGGGAGCACAACAGCGGCGGCGATCCGATCCGCCACAGCGAACCGCTGCAGTTCACCACGCTGCAACCCAGCACCCGGAGCTACAAATGAAACTCACCCTGCGCATCTGGCGCCAGAGCAGCGCCGATCAACCCGGGACACATCAGAGCTATCTGCTGGAGAACGTCTCCCCCGACCTCTCCCTGCTTGAAGCACTTGATCAGCTCAATGAACAACTGATCAGCTCCGGAGAACGGCCCGTGAGCTTCGAGCACGACTGCCGCGAAGGGATCTGCGGCAGCTGCGGCTTCCTCGTGAATGGCCAGGCCCATGGACCTCGGACCGCCACATCTGTGTGCCAGCTCTACCTGCGGGAGTTCAGCGATGGCACGGTGCTAACCCTGGAGCCCTGGAGCGCACGAGCCTTCCCTCCAATCCAGGACCTCATGGTGGACCGCTCCGCCTTCGACCGCCTCATCGCCGCCGGGGGCTACTGCTCCATAGGCACTGGTCAGGCCCCGGATGGCAACGCCTTGCCGGTGGGGCGAGAGCAAGCCACTAGCGCCTTCAGCACAGCGACCTGCATCGGTTGTGGCGCCTGCGTCGCCAGCTGCCGCAATGCCTCAGCCAGCCTGTTCGTGGCCGCCAAACTGGCGCATTTGGGTCAGCTGCCACAGGGACAACCGGAACGGGCCCGACGCGCCGATGCCATGCAGCGCCAGATGGAGGCAGAGGGCTTCGGAAGCTGCAGCAGCAACCTGGAATGCGAAGCGGTCTGCCCACAGGACATTTCTGCTGACTGGATCAGCTGGATGCACAGAGAAGCACGGAGCTAATTCAATGAACGGCAAGCTCCTCGTTGCAGGCATTGTTGGATTCTTCCTTCTGTTCTTTGTGATGGAGTCCTGGTTGATGAGGGGCCTTCCCCACTGATCTTCAGGAGCACAAACGATCCAGGCCTACACCAAACAACAGAACTGACCACACTGCTCATCAACGAAGCAACAAAAATTGCAGCAGACCCAACCCAGAAATCCCCAGAATATTTTTTCATCACAACCAACAAGGGATCACTAATATTTTAATTATCGATTCACGCCATCATCATGCAATCCAAGGGCCAACCAGAGCAGATCACAAAAACAGTGGTCGGCATCACGACGGTCTTCATTGGTGGCATCGCCCTCTTATCGACTGTTTTCGTTGTTCCCGCTGGCGAAGTTGGCGTTGTCACAACCCTGGGAAAAGTCTCCGATACCCCTCGAGAACCAGGCTTGAATTTAAAACTACCTTTCATCCAATCGACCCATAACTTCAGCGTAAGAACACAGGTCATTCCCGAAAAATTTTCGACACTCACCAAGGATTTACAGGTAATCGAAGCAACAGCAACGGTGAAATACGCCGTCAAACCTGGGGAGGCGCCAAGGATTTACAGCACCATTGCCACCGACGATTCTGCAATCTATGCAAGGGTGATTCAGCCATCACTGCTGAAGTCTCTGAAGTCGGTGTTCTCGAAGTATGAACTCGACACCATCGCAACTGACTGGAACAACATCTCCACCCTTGTGCAAGAAAGCGTCTCAAACGAACTGAGCAAATTCGACTATGTGGCCGTGAAGGGCCTCGATATCACTGGCCTCAAGATCGCCGAAGAATACAGAGCAGCAATCGAACAAAAACAAATTGCTCAACAGCAGCTTCTACGCGCAAAAACAGAGGTTCAAATTGCAGAGCAAGAAGCCCTTAAGTTTCAAACATTGACCAAGTCGCTTAATGACAGCGTCCTCTACAAGCTCTTTCTCGATAAGTGGGACGGCAAAACCAAGGTGGTACCGCCCATCCGCGGGGGAAGCACAACACCAGTCATTGTTGGTCAATGACCGGGTTGGTCAATGGCCGGGTTGGTCAATGGCCGGGTTGGTCAATGACAGGACGTGGGAGAAACACATCGGCGACCAGACTCCCTCTTCAGAGGCCAGAGCAACCGCGGGTTGCAGCCTGCAGATCCACAACGGCCTGAGCACCGCGGCCAGCCTTCAGTTGCTGCATGATCAAATCGGCCTGGACGCCCAGCAGCAGCGTCTGACAGGGGTACGCACTGCGAGCCGATGCCCGTCGCTGAAGGGCCTCCGCCTCAAGCAGAGCCTGTTGACAGAGCTGGTGGTGACCCGCTTCAAGGCAGCGCTGTGCCCGTGCCTGAAAGGCGGCCAGAGACGAAGCCTGGGCCGCCGGGATCAGCATGCCGAGAGCCAGCAGGACTGTGACGGAGCGCGTGAGCAGGGCTCAGAGGGACGATTTACTGAGATGATGCCGCAACATCGATCACACCGCCGTGTACACAGACTGGACTGCCCTCGCTCTGCTGCTGTTCACTGCGGTGCCTCTGTTGATCGTGGTGGCGACGGTGACCTATTTCGTGATCCAGAACAACCAAAAAGCTCCCCTGAGCTGAGATTCAGCCCACCGAAGCTCAGGCCATCGGCCGGGTCGGACAACTGAGTTTGGCCAGGCCAGGGGCGTTGATCGGCTGGTGGTTCAACGGTGCGGATTGCACGGCTGAACTGAGCTGACCAGTTCCAAGACAGACAATGCAGGTTCGGAAGCGATCACCCGAAACACGCTGCATTCCACTGCCCCCACAAACTGTGCAAGTGCACATGATCCCAAGGATCAGACGATGTAGTCAGTTTGAGGCGAAATCCCTCGGCTGATCCCGAAGTGATCCTTAAGAAATCACTGCATTGATCTGCTGATGGGTCAAGTCTTCGAGCAACTCTGTTGCGCTGAGCCGCGCATCGGGGTCCACCAGCTGGAGGCCCGAGGCCAAGCGTCCGACAACCATGGCCGCATCCATCCCCGCGGCACGGAGCGATGCCAAGCCTGAACTAGCGACTCGCTTGGAGAGTTTTTGTCCCTGGGCATCGCGCAGCAGCGAGCCATGCCGAAACAGGGGCGGGTGTTGACCCAAGGCATCAAACAAGCTGCGCTGGGCCGGCAACGCTTCCCGTAGATCGGCACCACGCACCACATCGGTGATGCCAAAACTGAGTTCGTCGATCACGGTGGCGAGCTGATATGCGATGAACCCGTCGGCCCGGCGCAGCACCACATCACCACTGCCGTGGGGGTCATCATCTGCGACCCGCAAGCGCCAACTGGGGAGCCGCTGCTGCTGCCAGCCCCAGGCGTGCTCAGCCTGCCGGCAGATCCCGGGATAGATCGGTTGATCGGACAGCTCCCGCCGGGAACAGCGACAGGCGAAAAGACGACCGGAACGGCGCAACCACGACAACCAGGAGTGATAAATGCCACGCCGTTCGCTCTGCAGCACAGGGGGGCCATCCCAAGACAGGCCCAGCCAGTTCAAATCCCTCTGGATCGACTCAATTGCACCGGCGCGATTGCGCGGCGTGTCGAGGTCATCAATGCGCAGCAACCAAGCACCACCGGCCTGACGTGCCGCCAACCACGACAGCAGGGCCGTCTGCAGATTGCCGAGATGGAGAACTCCTGTGGGCGACGGGGCAAAACGTCCCCGATAGCCACCACCAGCGCACAGGGCTCGGCCCGCCTCCAGATGCTGCTGCAGATGCTCCGGAACAGACATCAAAAAAGGCGACCCATCGGGCCGCCTGGAGAACGAAGGTGAGCCGTGAATCAGCCCTGAACGCGATCTTTGAACATTTTGCCGGCTGTGAAGGCGGGAACACGCTTCGCAGGAATCGCGATCTTCTCTCCGGTCTTGGGGTTCAGACCCTGACGAGCAGAACGCTCACGAGGCTCAAATGAGCCGAAACCCAGGATGGAAACTTTTTTGCCTTCAACCACAGAGTCGATGATCGTGTCGATGGCGGCGTCGACAACCATGGAGACGTCGGTCTTGGTGAGCTCGGTGCGAGCAGCCACCAGATTCACCAGATCAGCTTTGTTCATTGGTTAGAGAGAGTCGGGGGGCGGGAGACGGCTCAAAAACGGCGTAGTGGTCTCGCCGCTGCCTTCCCCAAGCGGCCCAATCGTATGGAGAGCAACCGGTTGCTGCAAGCGAAAAGTCCTGTGCCGCAATGCTTTAGCAGTTCTGCGCAACATCACTCCACCCACGAAAGGGCACAAGACGCTCCCCACGCAGGGCACCGAGTGCAGCCCCAGACAACAGATGGGGACTGGCATCTGGAGGAATCCAACCCCTGAGTTTTGCCAGACTGTTGAGCTGTCTGGACCAGTGAAAGGTCCGGGCATGGCGCATGGGTGCGAGCTGCCCTGGAGCCCATGGCGTCAGCAAACGCCCGCAGAACAACAGCTCATTTGGTGCGGGCGCGAACACCACACAGCTTCCGGGTGTCGGCCCCGGCGTCCACAACAGCCGCAAACCACTGGCGGTGGTGTGCTGCTCAACGAAGGTCTCCAATCGCTGAACATTGGGCAATAGATAAGCCTCCTGTTCCTGCACCAGAACCGGCCATCCCAAACGCTCCTGGAGGCGACGCAGGCGCCCATGCCCTTCACGACTGGTCAGCAAAATCCTCGGGATGCGCGTTCCCGCCAGCTGACGAAGGGCGGTGAGACTGGCCTCCGTCAAGGGCGGACAGTCCACCAATACCGGCTCGGGATCCAGATCCAGCCACCAGGCGCTGCCGCCCTGACTGTCGCGGTTGGGCGGAAACAACCAGAGGTTGTCGCGCAGCTGCTGCGGCGGCCGACCGGCCTCAAGTGTGGTGGTCATCGCCATCGCTTCACACAACGGACCAAACCACTAGTTTGAAGTCGAGATGCCCCAGCAGCCTTGAGTGGCATTCACACCGGTTCTCCCTGGCCCCTTGGCAGCAGCATTACCACCAGGGGGGTGAACTTCGTGTTGGCGGCCCCCGGAGCCGACCGCATCGAATTGCTGCTTTACGGCAACGGCAATGACCGCAGTCCGAAGCGGGTGATCGAACTGGATAGTCGACGTCACCGCTCCGGCGACTACTGGCATGTGGAGGTGGAAGGTCTCGGCGAGGGCTGCTGTTACGGCTACCGCGTCTTTGGGCCTCTGGCGGCCGGGGAGCACGGCTTCCGCCCCTCCAAGGTGCTGTTAGACCCCGCCGCGCGCGCCATCAGCGGCTGGGATGTCTACGACCGGGGGCTGGCCACCGGCCCCTCGCCCAACGCCCATGCCTGCCTTAAGGGGGTGGTCTGCGAACGGGATTTGTTCGATTTTCAGGCCCATCCCCGACCGCGCCACAACTGGCAACGCACGGTGATCTATGAGCTACATGTGGGCGGCTTCACCCGCCGGGAGGATGCAGGGGTCGCCGTTGAACACCGTGGCACCTACCTCGGACTGATCGAAAAGCTGCCCTACCTCACGGAGCTAGGCATCACGGCGGTTGAGCTGCTGCCGGTGTTCTGCTTCGACCCTGCAGATGCTCCCCCCGGGCGCGACAACGTGTGGGGCTACAGCCCCTTGAGTTGGTTCACACCGCACCACGGCTACTGCAGCAGTGGCGATCCGCTCCAGGCCCGTCATGAAGTGCGCCAACTGGTGGCCGCCTGCCATGACGCCGGCGTCGAGGTGCTGCTGGATGTGGTTTACAACCACACCACAGAGGGCAACCGCCATGGCCCCACCCTGAGCTGGCGCGGCTGTGCGGACAACGTCTACTACCACCAAAACGAAGACGGCGACTACCAGGACGTGAGCGGCTGCGGCAACTCGATCGCCGCCAATGCACCAATCAGCACCCAGCTGATCCTCGATTCGATGCGCTGCTGGGCCCTGGAGCTGGGGGTGGATGGCTTCCGCTTCGACCTGGGCATCGCCATGAGCCGCGGCGATCAACTCAACCCCCTGGACGAACCACCCCTGTTCGCGGCAATGGAGGCCGATCCGCATCTAAGCGATCTCAAGCTGGTGAGTGAACCGTGGGATTGCGGCGGCCTGTATCGGCTAGAAGACTTTCCCGCCGAGCGGATCGGCACCTGGAACGGCCATTTCCGCGACGGGGTGCGGCGCTTCTGGAAAGGAGACGAGCACAGCACCTGGACCCTGGCCCAGCGGTTCAAGGGCAGCCCTGATCTCTATGACGGCAAACCGGTCGCCCTGGGGCGTTCGGTGAACTTCATCACCGCCCATGACGGCTTCACCCTTGCGGATCTGGTGAGCTACAACCGCAAACACAACCTGGCCAACGGCGAAGACAATCGCGACGGCGATAACCACAACAACAGCTGGAACCATGGCATTGAAGGCCCCAGCAGCAATCCTCTGGTGCAAACCCTGCGTCGGCGTCAGCAACGCAACCTGCTCAGCTCACTGCTGTTGGCCCGTGGCGTGCCGATGCTGCTGATGGGCGATGAAGTGGGCCGCAGCCAGGGGGGCAACAACAACAGCTGGTGCCAGAACAGCCCGCTTGGCTGGATGGTCTGGGATGAAGACCACTGCGACCTGGAACTCAAGCAGTTTCTGCAGCGCCTACTGCGCCTGCGCCAGGCCCTGCCGCAGCTGTTTAACCCTCTGGTGCCGCCGCGGGAGAGCAACCGCAAATCAGCTCAACAACAGAGCGATCTCTGGCGTCAATGGCACGGAGTAAGCCTGGCCAAACCCGACTGGGCGGCCTGGAGCCGCACCACGGCCACCAGCCTCCACAGCGGCAGCCGCGGCGCACTTCTATGGATGGGCTTCAACGCCTACAAGGAAAGTCTCAGTTTTGAGTTGCCGATTCCGGCCTCCCCTTGGAAGCGGGTGATCGACACATCGCTACCAAGTCCCAAAGATTTTCCGGCAGAACCGGCCAGCTTCAGCGGTGTAGAGATTCCGGTGCAGAGCAGAAGCTTCGTGCTGCTGCTCGCCGATGAGGAGACAACCGACCTTCGGTTGTGAACAGAGCGGGTGACGGGAATCGAACCCGTGTCATCAGCTTGGAAGGCTGAGGTCTTACCATTACACAACACCCGCACAGTACAAACGAACCAGTGCCGCAGGGCTGGTGGTGTCGTGAGTACGCATTCATTATGGCAATTCGCCTGCCCGAAGCCTCCGAGTGACACCGACCGACGCATCCCTGCAGGGGTCTCGCCGCAGGCTGATGCTCGCCTACGGCCTGGGCGATGCCGGTACTGGACTTGCCGCAACCCAGCTGGGCTTCTATCTCTTCCCCTTTTTCATCTGCGCCGCAGGCCTACCGGCTTACATCGCCGGCTCCCTGCTCACGGTGAGCAAAGTCTGGGACGCACTGAATGACCCGATGATCGGCTGGCTGAGCGATCACACCCGTAGCCGCTGGGGGCCGCGACTGCCCTGGATGCTGACCGCAGCCCTACCGCTGGGCATCAGCCTGGCAGCGATGTGGTGGGTCCCCCCCGGGGATACCTGGCAACGCACGGGCTACTACGCGGCAATGGCGATCCTCTTAATGACCGCCTATACGAGCGTCAACCTCCCCTACGCCGCGCTCAGCACCGAACTAACGCCGGACACCGCCATTCGCACCCGCCTCAATGCGGCGCGATTCACCGGATCGATCCTGGCTGGCCTGAGTGGACTCGTCGTGGCATCGGTGGTGTTGACCGATGGAGGCGGGGGCTACCTGGCGATGGGCCGCATCACGGGCAGCATCGCCGCCATCGCCACGCTGCTCTGCTGCTGGGGACTCGCCCCTTACGCCAAACGGGCCCAGCGCCCCGTAGCCACCAGCGAAGCACCGATGCAGCAACTGAAACGGGTGCTGGCCAACCCCCGTTTCCGCCAAGTGCTGGGGCTGTACGTCCTGCTCTGGTTCGGCCTGCAACTGATGCAGGTGGTTGCCCTGATCTGGCTGGTGCAAGTGGTGCATGTGCCCGCCAGCCAGTCCACCTGGATCCTGCTGCCCTTCCAGATCGCCGCCCTGCTAGGCCTTCAGCTCTGGAGCACCCTCAGCAACCGCAACGGCAGGGTGGCCGCCCTGCGCTGGGGCGCATGGCTTTGGATCACGGCCTGCCTGCTGTCGATGGTGTTCCCACCCCTGCCGGCGGATCCCGGCCTGCTGCAACTGCTGCCGCTGGTCGGCCTGATTTCCCTCGTGGGCGTGGGGGCCGCCACCGCCTATCTGATCCCCTGGTCGCTGCTTCCCGATGCCATCGACGCCGACCCGAGCAAACCCGCCGGGCTTTACACCGCCTGGATGGTGTTCGGCCAAAAGCTGATCATCGGCTTAACCATGTCGGTGTTCGGCAGCCTGCTCTCGCTCACGGGTTACATCTCCGCCAAAGGGGGCGACTGCAGTGGAGCCCTGAGTTTTATCGAACAACCGTTTTCAGCCCTGCTGGCGATCCGCATGTGCATGGGCCTGCTTCCAGCCGTCCTTGTGTTCTGCGGCCTTGCAGTGATGCGAGGCTGGCCTGACCGTGGAGCCCATCTACAGAAGGCCGCCGGATGAAGACGCCCCGTTCGATCAAACGCCTGGGATCCAGCCTGCTGATCGGGGGGCAGGCCGTGGCAGCCACCCTGCGCGGACGCATCGATCGAGGGGAGCTGTTCGATCAACTTTTGGAGGCCGGCCCAGGCAGCGTGCTGATCGTGCTGATCATCTCCGTAGCTGCAGGCTCGGTGTTCAACATTCAGGTCGCCGCCGAACTAACCCGCCAGGGAGCGGGAGCGACGGTGGGCGGCATCCTCGCGATCGGGCTGGCCCGGGAAATCGCTCCCCTGCTCACCTCATGCCTGCTGGCCGGGAAGGTGGCTACTGCCTACGCCGCCCAGCTGGGCACCATGAAGGTGACGGAACAGATCGACGCCATCACGATGCTGCGCACTGATCCGGTGGAGTACCTGGTGGTGCCCCGAATGATCGCCATGGTGGTGATGGCACCGGTGCAGTGCTTCTTCTTCTTCCTCGTCGCGGTGTGGTCGGGCCAACTCACCAGCACGGCCCTCTACAACATCCCGCCGGCGGTGTTCTGGACGTCGGTGCGCACCTGGATGGACCCCCTTGACCTGCCATTCATGCTGGTGAAGGCTTTGGTTTTCGGGCTAATCATCGCGACGGTGGCCTGCGGCTGGGGCCTGACCACCCGCGGCGGCCCCAAGGAAGTGGGCACCAGCACCACCGGCGCGGTGGTAATGATTCTGATCCTGGTGGCCCTGATGGATGTCGTTCTTACCCAGGTGCTATTCGGAACATGAGTTCAACCCCCACCCCCGTCACCCTCAAGCCGGACGTGCGGCTGCCGCTGCTGGTGGTGGGCCTCGGACTGGCACTGCTGCCGTTACCGCTAACCCCCTGGCCCACCCTGGTGGTGTCGCTGTTCGGACTGTTTCTACTGATCCAGAGCGCCAGCCTGCGTCTGGAATTCAAAGAGGAGGCTTTGATCGTTTGGCAGAACGGCCGCGAGCTGCGCCGCTTTCCTTACGACCAATGGCTCAGTTGGCGGCTGTTCGCACCCTGGCTGCCGGGCCTGTTCTATTTCCGCGAAACCCAGAGCATTCACTTTCTGCCGATCCTGTTCAGCCCCAAGGAGCTGCGAGACCAGCTGGAACTGCGGGTCGGATCCCTGGAAGCACCCAAGGACGACACGAACACGACCCAGCCATAACACGATTTCGCGTCGAAATAGTGAATGAATCGAATCAATATCGTGCACCAACAGCACAGTTGTGATGCCGACTTTTTTTCTGCGGCCCCTTCGGCTGGAATAGAGGGATGGAGAGCACGGCAGCTGACGCAATGCCCGACGACACCGACCTGACCAGCCAGGCGCCTGAAACGGAACAAGCCTCTACGGAATCAACAGGTGACACCACCAGCGCAACCAGCTGCGAGCCAGACGCGGCGGAGACCAACCCCGTAATGGAGTTAGCTCTCAAGGACCTGCAAATCCGCCGCGATGCGCTGGAGACGGAAATCACCGCCCTGACCAGCCGTAAAGAGCAGCTCGAAACCGAGCTCAAGGCCAACTTCGCCGGCCAATCCGACGCCATCGCACGGCGCGTGAAGGGCTTCCAGGAGTACCTGGGCGGCGCCCTGCAGGATCTGGTGCAGAGCGTCGAAAACCTTGAGCTGGTGGTGCAGCCGATGGTGGTGAAGCCATCGCCCCTGGATCAGACCGCAGACAGCGCTGCGGCTCCAGATAGCAGCGGTGAAAGCACACCGCCTCCGGCGGTGGCGGACACCTTCCGACCCGACGAAGAGCTGATCCGCCAGACCCTGGAGCGGTTCCTCAAACAGCCCGACGTCTACGCCGATCCCTGGACGCTGCGGCGCAGCATCGACGCCCGCGACACGGCCCTACTTGAAGACTGGTTTTTCAATCAAGGCGGACGCGGCGCCCAGCCCAGCCGCGGCACCCGGCCCCGCAACATCCTGGTGAGTGCCGCCCTGATCGCGGTGATCGGCGAGCTCTACGGCGATCAGTTCCAGTGCCTGGTGCTGGCCGGCGGCCCCGAACGTCTCGGCGAATGGCGGCGAGGCCTGCAAGATGCCCTCGGCCTGGGCCGGGAAGACTTCGGCCCCAGCAGTGGCATCGTGCTGTTCGAACGCCCCGAAGCCCTGGTGGAACGGGCCGACCGACTGGAGGAGCGGGGCGAAGTGCCGTTGATCCTGATCGATGCCGCTGAGCGCAGCGTCGACATCCCTGTGCTTCAGTTCCCCCTCTGGTTGGCCTTCGCGGCCGGACCGGGTGAACGCCTCGACGACGACGATCTGCTGTGATCCTCACTGCTCTGCTGCTCCTGGCCATCGGCTACCTGCTGGGAGCCACCCCCAGTGGATACCTCGCCGGCCGCTGGCTCAAAGGCATCGACCTGCGCGACTGCGGCTCCGGCAGCACCGGCGCCACTAACGTGCTGCGCAATGTGGGCAAAGGCCCTGCTCTGGTGGTGTTCTTGCTGGATGTGGGCAAGGGCGCCCTAGCGGTGCTGCTGGCCAAAAGCGTTGGACTTAACGACTGGGTGCAGGTGCTGGCAGGCCTAGCCGCGTTGGCGGGGCACATCTGGCCGGCGTGGCTGGGTTGGAAGGGCGGCAAGGCGGTGGCCACCGGGTTCGGCATGTTTCTCGGCCTGGCCTGGCCCGTGGGACTGGCCTGCTTTGGCCTGTTCATGGCCCTGATCTCGATCTTCCGGATCGTGTCGCTCTCCAGCGTGGTAGCCGCCATCGGATTGCCGGTACTGATGGCGCTCTCCGGCGGCAGCAGCGCCTACGTGGTGGTGTCGCTTGTGGCCAGCCTGATGGTGCTCTGGCGCCATCGCAGCAACATCGAGCGACTGCTGGCGGGCACTGAACCCAAAATCGGGCAGAAAGGTAAGGGCTGATCACCACTGGCTCTTGTTATCCAAACCTCTCAGCTGACGAAGTCCGGCAGGGCGTAACTGGTGAAGTAGTCGTATTCCCAGCCGCCTTCGCTGGGGTCAAAGGTGCGCTCACCAAAAGATCGGCGTAGATCGCGGGCAAATCAGCATCGCTGCCGTCCCCCATACCCACCACACTCACCTGCAGCTGATGCTCTGCATTCGTTGCCTGTGCAGCGATTTCATCCAAAGTCTCATTGAGCTTTCTTTGCACCTGAAACCACTCCTGCCTACCCCCGTTATTGCGCATGAATACGAAGGTCGTCGCAGACAACATCACAACACTGAAGGGGCAGACACTTTTGATCTCTAGCGATGCAGACCTTTGTTCACCCCTGCCAACGGAAAAATGTCAGAGACATGTTTCACCCCTACAGACAACTAGCAGGGGTTGGTCCAAATCGAACAGGATCTATCTTTCAATGATTGACGATTGAGCTAGACGTCACTATTACATCTCCACAAAGCAAGTCTGGGATTCGTTCCTATCACCAAATTGAATCACGACAAAACGATGTTTTAGAGGTCGCCAATTGATGCAAACCACATCAGAATAATTCCCTCGATGTCATCCAAAGCATGGCGACTAACCGTCGCGCCCAACACATTCTCCAAGCCTTACTGCTAGGCAGCCTTGGGCTCCTGATGGCGGAGCTACTGCAGCCGGTTGATGTCTATGCCCAGAGCTGCACGATTGATCCTCTCGGTGGCGAGGTGTGTCTGCCTGAGGAAGAGCCGGAAGACCCTGAAGATCCTAATGACGACGAGGTACCTGACGACTCCAAGACATCCAAGAGCAGCAGAAAACAGCGCCCTGCGGTGATCATTCCCCAGTGCTTTGGGCCCTGCACCCAGTTCCCGCCAGCTCCCCCCTACCGGCAATTCGCGGAGGAAGCAGCACCCGAACCCACTCCTGCGCAAGGGCCTGAACCAGCGCTGGAACCAACCGCGGAACCAGCCGAACCGATCCGTCCGCTCTGGATGAAGAGCGATTCACTCGATCCCGCTGTTGCGGAGGCCTATCTGGAACGAACACTCCAGGCACAGGCCGATGCTGTTGTCTTTGATGCCGACGACGACACCATCTTCATCGACGTAGAAGGCATTCGCTATCGCGAAATCATCAATCCCCATGGCCTGCTATTCACCAATGAGGTGAACAAGCCCGCCGTGAATGCCTGGGTGCGCGGTTTCGGCGGTGTTAGCAGCAACGGCACCACGGGCAATCGCTACGCCGACTTCGACAACGGTGGCGCCCAACTCGGTGTCGACATCCCCTTAAGCGATGAAACCCGGATCGGCCTGTTCGGCACCTACGCGGTAATGAATGGCCGTGATGGTGGACGCGGCAGCTGGGATGCCGATGGCTGGGGAGGCGGAGCCTACGCCGAGTACTGGAGCAAAACCTTTGTGCTGCGGGGCATGATCAGCGCCGGTGGCTACGACGGTGAGCACCGCCGCTCCACCCACGGCGAAACCGCCAAGGGCAATCGCAGCGGCAATTCCTGGACCGGCGTCGTCAGCGTGGCTGCCCCCCTCGAGAGCGGTGACTGGTTGATCGAGCCGCAGGCCCAGGTCAGCTACACCAACACCAGCCTCGACAGATTCAGCGAACACGGTGCCGATCGCGAGGATCGGCTCAAATACCACGCGATGGAAGTGGACCAGGTGGGCAGTGAGATCTCACTGAAATTTGCTCGTCCAATCCGAGATGGCGAACGCTCGGTGTTTCTACCGTCGTTACGCGTGGGCTGGGCCGCTGACTGGGGCATCAGCGGCGGTGATCAAAAGGTGACCTACCGCGAATCCGGCAAGACCAAACGCTGGGACATGAACGGCGGCGACGACCACGCCGCCCTGATCGAACTTGGACTCGACTACACCTCCTACAATTTCAATGGCACATCCGTGGGCGTCTATGCCCGCGGTGGTGCGTTGGTCTGGGGTGGCGACCGCGGCACCAGCTGGCAGGCGCAGGGCGGCCTGAGTTTCAAGTTCTAAGGCAAGCGCTCGAACCGCTTGGTACGGTCCCACCCTCCGTGATAGCGGTAGCGCCGCGTTAGCTCCTGAAAGGTGCCGAAGGCTTCACGTCCCGTGGTGCCTCGCACCGTCAGCACTCCATCGCTGAACTGCATGTCACGCAAACCGTTCATCACCAGACCGGTCAGCGGCGCGGCATCCACCACCACAGGACTCACCACCCGGCGCGAAAAACCGTTCTGTTTCACCAGAGCCAGCTGCACCCCCTGGGTGCCGTTGCCCCCCATGCAACCGAGATCACCGGTCCAGGCCACCAGCCAGACGCCAAAGATGCCATCGGGCAGCTCAGGCTCCAGGGTGACCGTCACGTACTGGCGATACCCCGGCACCCCCTCATGGATCTGGCAGGCCACGGTGCGGCTGTAACGCCGCACCACCTCCTGTGGGGTCAGCCCCGGTTCATTGGCATTCGCCCGTGGTGCGCCCAGCCCGAGCGCCAGCAAAGAAGCCAGCAACCTCAACCAGCCACGCATGGATCGCTCAACGTCGTTGCCCTGTTGGTAACCAAGAGAAGGGCGATCAAAGCGCCCCGCAACACTGCGCAAACGCGGCGCTGGGGTCATCGGCTTTGGTGATCGGCCGGCCGATCACCAATTGGCTGGCCCCGGCTTTAATCGCCTCGGCGGGCCCCATCACCCGGGCTTGATCACCGACTGCGGTGCCTGTGGGGCGAATTCCAGGGGTGACCAACGCGAACGGTTCCGGATGCTGCGCCCGCAGCGCCGCGGCCTCCAAGGGTGAACAGACGCAGCCGCCGATGCCGGCAGTTGCCGACAGCTGCGCCAACGCCGGCACCCGTTCGGCAATGCCCTGGGCAATAGCGAGTTCCCGTTGCAACCGTTGCTCCTCCCAACTGGTGAGCACCGTCACCGCCAGCAGCGTTGGAACGGGTTGCCCAGCCCTTTGGGCTCCTTCCACCGCCGCAGCCTGGGCCGCCTTGAGAGCTTCGCTGCCAGCACAGGCATGCACCGTGATCAACTCCGCCCCCAGCGCCGCCCCCCGCCGGCAAGCCCCCGCCATCGTGGCCGGGATGTCGTGAAATTTGAGGTCGAGGAACACCCGCAGACCCTGATCCCGAAGTTGCGCCACCACCTCAGGGCCGGCCTGCACGAACAGCTCCAGGCCCACCTTCACCCAGCGCAGCCCCGCCACCTGGGCGGCAAAGCGCAGCGCTTGATCAGGCGCCATGCCATCGAGGGCCACGATGATCCGATCGGCGGGGTCAGCGGAGAGCGACGGAGCCAAGGCAAGCGATTGATCCGGAGTCCATCCTGTCGCGCCGGCAGATGCATCTCAACCAGGGTTCAGACTGAGGGAGACAGCGTGAGGCCTGTCGTTTGCTCAATGAAACTCAGATAGTCGCGCTGCGATTCAGGCTTTCGCATGAATTCGAGGCCAACACCAGTGGCACCGGCAATGAAGACTCCGAAGAGGTGAAACACACGAAAGGCCTGGATGTGCTCGTGATTTAGAGGCCTGATGGATTGATAAGCCTTGAGAACCCCATCGATGATCTGATCCCAAAAATGAGGCAACATCGTCGGATCAATCTGGCGCGCGAAAACCAGATAAACATTCATTGTATGAGCCAGATCCACAGCGGGATCAGAAACAGAAAACCACCAGTCCAGAATCCCTGAAACAGAGCCATTATCAAACATCACATTATTCCCGTGATAGTCACCATGAATCACAGCGAGATCCCTCCCATCAAGAGGCAAATGAGTGCGCAACCAACCAACCAATTCAGAAGCCCATGGGTGCGCCTCTTCCAAAGAATCCAACGCCTTTTGATGACTAATTGGACTCAAATACAGCTCATCCGGGACATCAGACTGCCTGCAGGCTTCAACGATGGGCCTCACATCCATCTCGTGCATGGTGGCCATCGACTCACCCAAGACCTTGGCATGAAGCTCTGGAGCCAGCTCAAACACAGTTCGGCCGGGCAAGAGATCCATGACCGCAAAGACCCCACCCAAAATAGATTTATCTCCACAAACATGATGAATCACAGGAGTCTTGAGACCCTGCTGATTCAGGGTCTGATACACAAACTGTTGATATAGAAGCCCCTCCTCTTTTCGCTCAGGACGCTCAATGCGGAGGACCCGTGGCTCCTGATCAACAAGCTGGTAGCGATACAACCGAGCATCGAAGCCTCCAGTCAGTCGCGTCGGCTCCACCTCATACGCGACAGGATCCTCAAATTGCGATTGCAGGTAAGATAAGAAATCAGCAGCAATTTGCTGATCGGATTTGCATTCAGCCTCAAGACATGGCGCTGTCATTGTTCGTCGCTCGGATGAACTCACCATCGCGCCAGTTCTCTCTTGGCGGATCCCCCAAAAGGGGGATTACTGGCAGCTCAAGCCGTCAGCCTCCGGAAGGTTTTCTTGCCCAGCTGCAGCACCTTGCCCTCCAGCTCCGCTGCCGACGCAAACTCCTGGTTGGGGTCGGTGATCTTCTCCCCATCCAGGCGCGCCGCACCCCCTTTGATCTGACGGCGGGCCTCACTGCTGCTGGCGCAGATGCCCACGGCACTGAACAGATAGAAGGCCTTGGCCGGGAAGTTCACCTCTGCAAGCGACGCCTCGGGCACATCGGCACCGGCATCACCGCTTCCGCCCACCAAGGTAGCGGCATCGCTCTGCGCCTTCTCCGCCGCCGCCAGACCATGGCGGCTGGCGGTCACCGCCAGGGCCATCGCCTTCTGCTTCTCGCGCGGGTTCTCCGGCAACGAGGCCAGATCGAGATCGGTGAGCAACGTCACGTAGTCGTTGATCGCCCCATCGCCGACTTTCTCCAGCTTGGAGTACATCGAGAGAGGATCCTCTTCCAGTCCCACCACGTTGCCCAGGCTCTTGCTCATCTTCTGAACCCCGTCGAGCCCCACCAGGATCGGCAGCAGCAGGCCGAACTGGGTGCCCTTGTCGAAATGGCGCTGCAGATCACGGCCCATGGCCACATTGAACTTCTGATCGGTGCCCCCCAGCTCCACATCAGCATTCACCGCCACCGAGTCATAGCCCTGCAGCAGCGGGTAGAGGAATTCATGCAGGGCGATAGGGGTGCCACTGCCATAACGCTTGGAGAAGTCGTCCTTGGCCAGCATCTGGCCCACGGTGCCGGTGCCGAGCAGCCCAATCACAGCCGGCAGGTCCATTCCCTCCAACCACTCGCTGTTGTATCGCACCTCTAGGCGTCCAGGCGTTTCGAAATCGAGCAGTGCCGTCTCCTTGGCCTGGTCCTGCCCAAGCTGGCGCAGATAGGTGGAGGCGTTGGCAGCCACCTGCTCTTTGCTGAGCTGCACCCGGGTGGCGCTCTTGCCCGTGGGATCGCCGATCCGCGCGGTGAAATCGCCGATGATCAACACCGCCGTATGGCCTGCGTCCTGGAAAGCCCGCAACTTGCGGAACAGGATGCTGTGACCGAGATGAATGTTGCTGCCGGTGGGGTCAATGCCCAGCTTCACCCTCAGCGGCCTGCCCTCCTTCTCGGATTGCACCAGCCGTGCCGCCAGGGCCTGATCAGCATCGCTCGGGTCGCCGGCCGGGAACAAATCGGCCATGCCCCGAGACAGCCAATTCGGCAGCGACGGGGTTGAGTCCGACATGGGGTGCGCAACGAGCGGGCGCTGGCGATCGTACGAGTGCTGGTTCAGCTCGGCGAGGGAGGCTCGATCTGGGCCTTCATCCGCTCGAGGGTGGAATTCATCTGTTCGAACATTTGCTCGGGGGTGATCCCGAACTGACTGAGCTGGGTGCGCAGCTGCTCCACCGTGAGCTTGGCCTGGAAATCTTCCGAGAGCTCGAAGCGCTTCATGAACACCCGGTAGCGGCCCATCAGCTCTTCCATCGTCTCGATGAACTTCTTCTTGCCCTCTCGGTCGAACTTCCCGTACTCACTGCCCAGCTGCATCAGCTGCTGGTAATCGCTGAACAGCCGCTTTGCTTCGTCCTGAACGATGTCGGAATCGAAGAAGGCCATGTCGAGTCGCGCTGGGCACAGGCAATTCTGCCAAGAACAATCGACTTGCTTGAGGGGTAATCGCCGCACCTTGCCGAGGCCTGAGGCGGGATTTTTGTACGGTCTTCCTGACCAGCACCGCCCGCAGGCGGCATGGGATTCATGGTGAGTTTCGGGCTGCATTCAGGATGTGAACTTCACCGCTCAGCTGGCCGCGATGCGTGAGCTGCCCCAGCGCAACCGGCCCCTGCTGGAGGGGCGTCGTCTGGTGGTCGCTTCGGCCGATCGGGTTTTGGTCAGCGGCCTGCTGCACAGCCTCGATGGCATCGGCTCCATCGTGGGGGCTGCCAGCACCGAAGCGGAAGCCCTGGCCTGCCTCAGCAGTACGGCCGCCGATCTGCTGATCTGCAGCGACAGGCTCGAACGTGGCAGCGGCCCCTCCCTGGTGGCAGCAGCCAAGGCCCACCAGCCCTCGCTGCGCTGCCTGATGCTGATCCAACGCCCCTTGCTCAGCACCATTCGTGCCGCTGCAGCGGCTGATTGCGACGGTCTCTGCAGCCATGAGCGCATTGGCGACGGCGGCTTGCTCAGCGTCTTGCGCGCCATGGAAAGCGATGGCAGCCACATGGATCCGGTAATTGCCGGCGTGGCCCATCACGACCGCAGCTTGGCAGGGGTGGGGCATCCGATCAGCGACGTGCTGAGCCTGCGGGAAGAAGACGTACTGCGTGGCCTCTGCCGCGGCCTGAGCAATCAGGAGATTGCGGATCAACTCCACATCTCGATTGAAACCACCAAGCACTGCATCACAGGGCTGCTGCGCAAACTGAATGCCAGGAACCGCACCCAGGCTGTGCTGATGGCCTTTCAACACAATCTGGTGGATCCACCGATGCCGATTCCCCGCTGGACCCCTTAGCCCCAAAGGGACCATCCTGAGAGGAGTTGAACGGTCTTGACGCCATGGTCCGACGCGCCGCCACCGCAGCCCTGGTCGTTCTCAGCGTCAGCAGCCTCGGGATGCCAGCGGTGAATGCCGCAAGCGAGCGCACGACCGCCCTGGTGACCATCGCCGAGGCCAATGCCCGCTGTCTGATTGAAACCAAACGGATGAAAGCTGCCCAGGCCCGCGACATCGCCAACCGGTTTCTGCTCAGCAAAGGGGTCAGCGCCGCCGAGCGCGAGGAGGTGCAAAGCGCTCCCGGTTACGACGACCTGATGCGCCGCTACATCGACGAACAGGGGGGCTGCGAGGGTCTTGTGCGCGCCCTGCGCTGACGCAACCCCACCACCCTCGTTAATGTCGGCCCATCTCTGCTGAGCAGCATGCCCCGCAGCCACTGGTTGGATCCCCTGGCCAGGCGGGTGCTGCAGGCCACCGGGCAGCTGCCAACACCACCCCGTCCAGCGCCACTACAGCCATTAGCGATCGAGGCCGAGCCTCCAGCCTGGGTGATGGATGTGAATCGGGCCAGCCGCGATGAGTGGCTTCAACTGCCCGGCTGCAGCCAGGACATGGCCGATCTGCTGGTGCGCCTGCAACAGGGGGGCGTGCAATTCGCCTGCGCTGATGATTTGTTCCGGCTGCTAGAGCTGCCCATCGATCTGAGCAGGCTCTGGACACCGCATCTCGTCTTCCATTGGCATGGCGATGCTCCGTTGCAGCCGCAGGCCACTCCCCTTGACCTGAACAACGCCAGCGCCGATCAACTCGAGCTGCTCTGCTGGCCAGAGCAACGGCTGGCCAGCCTGCTGCGGGAGCGACGCAGCTGCGGTTTCAAAGATCTGGCTGACCTGCAGGAACGGCTCTGCCTTCCCGCCAGCACCGTGGAAAACCTGATCGGCCGGGTGAGTTTCGGCATCCGCCGCGCCGGACCCAGCCTGCCCCTTCACTGATGCAGGGAGATCTGTTCTCCACCGGTGCGCTGGCCTTCAGCAATGGGCCTGAGCTGCCCCTGCAACGGGAGCAGCTGATCGCCTGGCAACAGCGCCTGCATGACCATCAAGCGCCGCTGTTCCGCGGAGAAACAGCTCAGGCCGCCCAAGGGGATCTGTTCGGCTCCTCCCCTGATGACGCTGCCGCGGCCCTGGATCCGCTGACGCTGACCCCCCTGGCGATGAGTTTCTGGCGATGGCCGGAACCGTCCCATCGGGGTGCCGCGATCTACCTGGTCATGGATCGGCCGACCCAACTGGAGCAGCCGCTTCTGCTCTATGTGGGAGAAACGCTCGCCGCCGAGCGCCGCTGGAAAGGCGATCACGACTGCAAGGCCTACCTCGCCGCCTACGGCGAAGCCCTTCAGCGCTGCGAACTCAGTGCCCAGCTGAGCATCCGCTTCAGCTGCGATGTACCTCAGGCCACCCGCGCACGGAGGGCCCTGGAACAACAGCTGATTCAACGCTGGTGGCCGCCCTTCAACAAGGAAACCCGCCAACGATGGGCCACCCCCTTCAACGCCGACTTGTGACCGCAACCCAAACGGCCCTTGCTCTGCTGCTACTGGCCCTGCCGGCCACCGCTGCCGACCTCGCACAGCTGCAGCGAAGCCTGCTGCGGCATGGCTTCACGCTTGAAGAACGGCAGCCCCCGGGGCAGGCCTACGGACGCTTCATCCCGGCGGAGAAACGACTGGAGATTTCGCCCCTGGTGCGGGAGCTCGGCATCACCCGGGCCGTGCTGCTGCATGAAGCGGTGCATGCCGCCCAGAGCTGTCCCAACGGAGCGCTCTCGCTGATCGGTGTGCAACGCAAGGTTGATCCAGCGGTGGTGAGCCGGATCCGCTAACTGCTGCACAACCACTACAAGTCCAACAACACTGCACTCGAGCAGGAAGCCTTCGTAATCCAGAGCCAACCGGATGCCGAGCAGCTGATCATCACCGCCCTGAACCAGCGCTGTTCGCCCTGATCAGCAAGGTGCAAAGGCGTCGCGCAGGATCGCTACGCTCGTTCTTTGCCGATGCGTCCATCCATGCGCTTCTCCCTGTCCTCCAACGGTCTGCAGGAGTGGAACGGCAATGTGCTGGCGGTGGGGCTACCCCAGGGCGATGCCGATGCAACCGCAACGGCCTTGGAACAGCGCTTTGCGGGGATCACCGACGCCCTGAAACAGCAGGAGTTCAAGGGGAAGCCGGGTGATCAACTGGTGATCACGCCCCTGGGTGCTGGCCCAGAGCGCCTGGTGGTGCTGGGCCTGGGCGACGCCGATGGAATCGACATCGACCGCCTGCGCGGCGCCGCTGCCCGTGCAGCCAAGGCCGCGATCGGCTGTGGAGGCACTCTGGGACTGCAGTTGCCATGGCATGGAACCGATGCCACCGAAGCGGCCCGCATCAGTGCTGAAGCCGTGCGGCTCTGCCTTTACAAAGACCAGCGCTTCCGCAAGGAGGCGGAACCACGCCGGATCCCCGAAGCTCTTGAGCTGATCGACCTCGACCCGGCCGCCGCCAGCGGCTTTATGGCGGTCAACGCCACCTGTGCCGGCGTGGAGCTGGCCAGGGAGCTGGTGGCCGCCCCCCCCAATGTGGTTACCCCGGGCGCCCTGGCGGAAACAGCCGCCGGCATCGCCAGCGACCACGGCCTTGAGCTCAAGGTGCTGGAGCGCAGCGACTGCGAAGCCAAAGGCATGGGCGCCTTTCTGGCCGTGAGCCAGGGCTCCGATCTACCGCCCAAATTCATTCACCTGATTTACCGCCCAGAGGGCGAAGTGAAACGCCGCGTCGCCCTGGTGGGCAAGGGCCTCACCTTCGATTCCGGCGGTTACAACCTCAAGGTGGGCGCGGCGCAGATCGACATGATGAAGTTCGACATGGGCGGCAGCGCCGCTGTGCTGGGCGCCATGCGCAGCATCGCTGAACTCAAGCCAGCCGGCGTTGAGGTGCACATGGTGGTGGCCTCCTGCGAAAACATGGTGAACGGCTCTGCCGTCCACCCCGGTGACATCGTCACGGCCGCCAACGGCATGACGATCGAGATCAACAACACCGACGCTGAAGGCCGGTTGACCCTCGCCGATGCCCTGCTCTACGCCTGTGAGCAGGAGCCCGATGCCGTTGTGGATTTGGCAACCCTCACCGGAGCCTGCGTCATTGCCCTTGGCGATGAGATGGCCGGGTTGTGGTCCAACAACGACGACCTGGCGGAAGCCCTCGATGCCGCCGCCCATTCCGGCGGTGAAGGCCTGTGGCGCATGCCCCTGCGGCAGTCCTACAAGGATGGGCTGAAGTCATTGTTGGCCGACATGAAGAACACCGGTCCGCGGCCAGGGGGCTCGATCACCGCTGCCCTCTTCCTCAAGGAATTCGTGGCCAAGGAGACCGCCTGGGCCCACATCGACATCGCCGGGCCGGTCTGGAGTGACAAGGGCAAAGGCGTCAATCCAGCCGGTGCGACTGGCTACGGCGTGCGCACCCTGGTGAACTGGGTGCTGGCCCAGTCATGAGTCGATCCCCGGTGCGCTGGTACATCAAGGCTCAGCTGGGGGTGCTTCTGCTCCCGGTGGGCCTCTGCCTGTTCGGCGAAGCGATCAGCCGCAAGGTCGTTCAAATGCTGGGCAATGACGGTGGCCCCTGGTTCTGGTACGGAACCCTCAGCCTGATCTGTATCAATGCCGGTATTGGACTGATGATTGACAGCGGTCTCACCCGTGGCTTTCCAGGGCGACGTCAGGGCTGATCAAGACGCAACTGCTCAAGACGCAACAGCTTGAAGTTCCAGGGAGCGGCTTGGTGTTTCGAGCGCGTGGATCTGCCACCGTGCTCGCTCAGAGCAAGTTTCCAACACACGATCAAGGTCGTCAGACGCATGCTTCGGCGACGGATAGGGACCGATGTGACGGGTGCCAAGACCATCCTTAATGGTCAGCAGATACATACATTCCTCCACTTACCGACTGATCGTAAGCATGGCCGCAAGCCTGGTCGATGGCTGGAAACCCGTCTGTTCACTGAGAACTTGCTGAATCAATCAGGTTGCGGCGCTTAATCTTTTCAACAGGTTGATTGTCTATTTCTTAAGGAAGTTGACCGAATTCAGTGGTTTAACGCCATGGCTGACCGGTTCGCGCCTCAGCACCCCACACCGCATCCAGACGCCGGTCGCGACCGCAACTGAACCGATAAAAGTTGTATTTGAGGGAATTGTTCTCTGCGTAGTTCTGGTGGTAGCCCTCGGCAGGCCAAAACCGAGCCGCTTCCCTGAGCTCCACTTTCAGCGCGGCCCGCGGTTGCGACAGCTCGCGGGCCGCCGCCTCGGCACTGGCTTCAGCAGCCTGGGCCTGATCGGCATCGGCCGTAAAGATCACCGGCCTGTAGGAATCGCCGCGGTCGCAGAACTGACCACCGTCATCGAGGGGGTCCACATTGCGCCAATAGCTGCGCAGTAACTCGGCGTAACTGATTTGCTCAGGATCAAAACGCACCTGCACCGCTTCTTGATGGCCAGTGGTCTCGCTGCTGACCTGGCGGTAGGTGGGTCGCTCCACATGCCCGCCGCTGTAGCCGCTCACGGCATCACGCACCCCGGGCAGGTCCTCCAGGTCGTGCTCCAAACACCAAAAGCAACCACCGGCGAAGACGGCTGTCTCCAGTTCGGCCATGGCGCTCTGGGGCCAGCAGAACAGCATCAAGCAGGTAGAGAGCAGCAGCAGCGTTCGTTTCATCCGATCACCTGATCAAAAATGGCCTTAGCAGCCCGTCCGGTCACTCCGGGTGCACCAAGGGTGGCCCGCAACCGCTCATACCCTTCCAGCATCGCCCGGCGCTGCGGGGTGGCGGTCAACAGGGGTAAAGCCCTCTCCACCAAAGCTTCTGCGGTGAGTTCGTCCTGCAGCAGCTCCGGCACCAACCGCTGCTTGAGCAACAGATTCACCGGCGAGATGTGGTCCACCTGGAACCGCAGAACATGGCGTGCGACCCACGCCGTCAGTCGGCTCACGCGATATCCCACCACCTGCGGAACCCCCTGCAAAGCCAGTTCCAGATTCACCGTGCCGGATTTTCCCAGGGCGAGATCCGCCGCCGCACAAAGGGTGGTCTTAAGAGCATCGGCTTCAGCGGCCGGAATCACCCGGGCATGACACACACCAGCCTCCTCAAGCGCAACAGCTAGGGGGTGTTCGAACTGCTCCAGCCCGGCGGGAAGCAACACCTGAAGATCAGGGTGGCGCTGCTGCAGCAGGGCCGCCGCCTGGGCCAACGGTGGCATCAGGTAGCGCAACTCCTGGGGCCGGGATGCCGGCAGCAGCAACAACACCGGCGCCTCAGGATCCAGGCCCAATTGGCGTCGGGAGCTGGCGCGGTCGGGCAAATTCTGGAAACTGTCCAACAGCGGATGACCCACCCAGCTCACATCCGCACCGCGGGCCGCATAGAACTCGGCCTCCGCCGGGAAGATCGCCAGGATTTTGTTAGTGAACTCCAGCAGACGGGTGGTGCTGCCATCGCCGAAGCGCCAGGCCCATTCCTGGGGGGCGATGTAATACGTGATCGGCAGGTGGGGCCGTTGCTTCCGCAGCCGTGTGCCCAGCCGCACATTGGCTCCGACGTAGTCGATGAGCACCACCCCATCGAGGGGCCGTTCCTCAAGCAGCGCATCCACCCGGGCCTGCAGCCGCAGCGTGGGAAGAATCAACGGGACGGCCTCCCACAGACCGATCGCCCCCATCGGCGCGGTATCAGCGATCAACGAAGCCCCCGCCGCCTCCATGCGCGGTCCACCAAGGGCAAGCACTTCGAGCTCAATGCCCCTCCGTTCCGCCTCCAACCGCAGGGCCCGAATCAACAGGCTGCCCTGAAGATCACCGGAGACTTCACCGGTGCTGATCAGCAGCCGAACCATCAGCGGCCCTGCAGTGGCATCGGACCCCGTCGCCCCTGACCAGTGGATGCCTCGAGGAATCGGCAGAGGTGCTCGGCGGCCGGCAGCAACGCCTGGACTCGAGCCTGCTTGAGCGCATCTGCAATCACCAGATCGGAGCGATACATCAGGGTCCAGATCTCCTGAAGCTGCTTGAGTTCAGCGCCGTCGTGATTGCCGGCCATGCCACTGCGACGCAGGCCCACCCGGTTCAGACCCCGCACACGACCCGGATGGCCTTCCACCAGGCAGTACGGCGGAACATCCCTATCCACGCGGGTCATCCCGCCCACCATCGCCATCCCACCGATATGGACGAACTGGTGAATGCCCAAACAGCCACCAATCACGGCACGGTCTTCGATCACAACGTGGCCCGCCACCTGAATGGCATTGGACATCACGATGTTGTTTCCGAGATCGCAGTTATGCCCCAGATGGCAGTAGGCCATCAACAGGTTGCCGTTGCCGATACGGGTCACCTCGCCCTCTTCGGTGGCCCGGTTGATCGTCACGCATTCCCTCAGCGTGTTTCCATCCCCAATCAGCACCTCGGTTTCGGCACCGCGGTACTTGAGATCCTGCGGCGGCAGTCCGAGGCAGGCACCCGGGAACACCTTGTTGTCACGCCCCAGGGTCAGCCGACCGTCCAACACGGCATGGGGACCGATCCAGGTGTTCTCTCCGATCACCACCTGAGGGCCGACCACTGCACCAGGACCAATGACCACCCCCGAGGCCAGCTCGGCCTTCGGGTCCACCACTGCCGTGGGGTGAATCTGCTGTGACGCCGTTTGCTGCGACATCGCGCTCAATCCACCAGGGAGAACATCAATTCGCCGGAGCAGGCCAGATCTCCGTCCACCGTGGCCTCTGCCTTGACCTTGCCGAAGCGCTTGCGCTTAAGGCTGAGCAGTTCACAGCGGATCACCAGCTGATCTCCAGGAACCACAGGGCGCCGGAAGCGTACCCCGTCGATGCCGGCAAAAACGAACAGTCCTTTGGGCAGATCGGGCATCTGGGTCACGATCAACCCGCCCACCTGCGCCATGGCTTCCACAATCAGCACCCCAGGCATCAGCGGGCGCTCTGGGAAATGCCCCTGGAACTGGGGCTCGTTCATCGTCACGTTCTTGATCGCCGTGGCCGAAACCCCGGGCTCATGGGCAATGACCCGATCCACCAGAGCAAAGGGGTAACGGTGCGGAAGCAAACCGGCGATCTGCTCGCTGGTAAGCACGATGTCTGGGGTGGTGGATTCAGTCACAAAGCGGCTGCGAGATCGGTGTGAAGACCATGGGATCCCCTGTACACAAGAACCTGTGCCTGGGGAAAACCGACGAGGGCCAGGTCGCCGATCAGATCCAAGAGCTTATGGCGCACCGGTTCATCCTCGAACCGCAGCGGAGGATTCATCCACTGATCGCCGTCACAGACCAGGGCGTTGTCCAGGGCTCCGCCCTGGATCAAGCCGGCAGCGCGCAGCTGCTCCACCTGCTCCCGGAAGCCAAAGGTGCGTGCCGGAGCAATCTCATCCACGAACCGCTGGGGCGTGAGGTCCAAGGCGAACTGCTGACGGCCGATGGCCTGCTGAGGAAAATCGATAATTCCCACGACAGCGAAGCGGTCCGCCGGGGTGGCCGTGATCACACTGCTGCCGCGATGACGCATGAGTGGTTGGTCCAACTGGGGTGGAGCCGGCCTGGGGGTTGCCGCAGAGACCAAACCCGCCGCAGCGATGGCCTCCACCCAAACCAGCGCTGAGCCATCCAGCAGGGGGACTTCCTGACCGCTGACCACGATCTCGACATGACTGAGGCCGCAACCCGCCAGGGCCGCCAGCAGATGTTCAACGGTGGCCACCTTGCTGGGGCCAAGATCCAGCGTGGTGCACAACTGGCTGTCACGCACCTGATCCGGCCGTAGCTGGATCGATTGCTCCATCCCCGGCAAGCGCATGTGGAATCCCGGCTGATCCGTCGGGCAAAGCTGCACCGTGGCCTCAGCCCCACTGTGGAGACCGACGCCGGAGCATGTTGTCTCAGCCGCCAGGGTCCAGGCAGCTGAGTAGTCCTGAGGCCAGCTGGTCACTAAAACTTCCAGCCCACTCCCAGATTGAAGCGCCAGTCGGAGGCGAAGTCCTTGCTGGCCACCTCAAGTCGGATCGGACCGACCGGCGTGGTGACAATCACGCCGGTACCCAGCGAAACACCGGAGCCATCCTTATCGAGCAGCAGGCCCGGCTTGCCTGGCACATCCTTCTGAGTGCCGAAATCGGTACCGGCATCCATGAACACCTCACCAGAGAAGATGCTGATCAGCGGGAAGCGGTACTCGATTGTGAGTTCACTGAAGGCCTTGGACACAGCAAGGTCGCAGTCGTACCAACCCCGAATCGAGTTGGATCCACCCATGCAGAACGCTTCGTATGGAGGCGCTTCACCCATGATGGCGCCACCCTTGATCTGCACACCGATGGCTTGCGGGCAATCGGCCTCTTCGCCGGGCTTGGGACGGCAACCCTTGTGAAGCTTCAGCCAGTCCACCGGGAAGAACTGGGTGTAGCTGGCCCGTAGCCGGTTGAAGGTGGGCGAATCGTTATTGATGCCGACGAACTGCTCGGTTCCGGCGGTGAAGAAGTTTCCGCTAGTGGGATTGCGAGAATTGTTGAAATTGTTGTAGGTGGTGGCGACACGCACCCCCACAAGGGTGTTGCTGTCAGCGCAGTTGTACGACACGCAAATGATGTCGTCGTTTTTAACTTTCTTGCCCAAGTTATTTGTGGAGACGCCGTAGGGCCTTGAGTCACCGGCAAAGTTGATCGGCCGCACCTCAGCGAAGGACATGCCAGCAAGCACATTCCACTTGGCATCCTTGTAAGGATCACCACCGTTCAGGGGGCGGGCAAAGGAAAAGCTGCCGCCGGTCTTGCGCAGCACCACCGTGTCTCCCTCGTAGTCAAACCAACTGCGGTTGGGATATTCGTCCTCAGCCTTGTTGATGTTGCCCGGAGCATCACCATCAGTGAAGCCGTAATTGCGGCCTGTCCGGTAGGCCTTGTTGGTGTTGTTGTCGACGTAGTGCTTGGCCGTGCGGATGTTGCCGTTGTCTTCGCTCTGGAAGACCTGAGGCACCTGCTGGCTCAAGAACAAAGACGTTCGGAAGCTGGTGCGGTGGTTGTCGCCGTAGATCCAGGGATCCGAGAAGTTGAGGTTGGCCAGACCGCCGTACTGGCCGTAGGTGATGTTCGTACCCAGAGTCCAGGCACGTCCAAAGAAATTGGTCTCCTGGACCTGCACCTGACCGAACACGCCCTGGCTCTGGCTGTAGCCAAGGCCGCCAGAAAGCTGACCGGTGGACTGCTCAACGATGCCGAGAACAATGAACACATCCCCTGGCACCTCGGGCACAGGCCGCAGCGTCACCTTCACATCACTGAAGAGCTGGGTTCCGTATAACCGTTTGATATCCCTCTCAAGCTTGTTTCGGTTGAAGGGATCTCCAGGCTGAATCGAGATCTCCCGGGTGATCACCCACTCTTTGGTCTTACCGCCAATGGGATTTCCATTCTCATCGGTGTCATCCCCCTCCTTGTTGAGGAATTTGACTTCGACGCCAGCCACGCTGCCCTGAAGCAGTTTCAGTGTGACCACCCCATCGGGGCTGACCCGCTCAGGACCAGACACCCGAGCCAGGGAGTAGCCCTCACTGGCCATCCAGCTCTGCAGGGCCTTCATCCGCTGCTGCAGGTCGTTGAGGTTGAGCGTGCGGCCGTAATCCGACGCAAACGTCTCTTCCACCACCGCATCGGGCAGAAGAGCCTCGTCGTCGGCACTGATCTCGACAGCACTAAGGGAGGGGAAGGGAGCGACCTGCACAACCACCTGCACGCCGAGCGGTCCGTTCTGGGGAACGATCCGCACATCCGAGAACCAACCCGTGGCCTGAATGCCATTCAAATCGTTCTGCAGCTCCTCCCGTGTGACACGCATCCCCGGACGCACCTGCATCGCGTCGTAAGTGGAGATCTGAAGGCGTTCCTCCTCCGGGTGACCCTCGATGCCCTCAATCAGCACCTCGGAGATCAGAACCCTGGGCTGCTCGATAACTGTCTCTTCAACAACCGTTTCCTCAACAACCGTCTCCTCCACCTCGACCGTTTCGGCGGCAGACGGCGGAGACTCCTGGGCCAGCACCGGCTGGGCAACCAGGGGCATCCCCAGCATCAGACCCAACACCGTGCGACGAACAGCAACCGAGGAGCGGCGAGACGAACGGCGTGTCATCGAGGCGCAGGCTGGGCCGAAGCCACAAAAAGGTGCGCCGACCTTACAGGCAGTTGCGGGGGTTCGCGCAGGTGCCTTGGACCCGTTTGAGGACCTCCCCGTAGGCCTCCATCACCCCGCCGAGATCCTTGCGGAAGCGATCCTTGTCCAAAATCCGGTCCTCGGCGTTGCTGTTGCGGCGGTCCCAGAGCCTGCAGGTGTCAGGGCTGATCTCATCAGCAAGCAGGAGTGTTCCATCGGACGCGAGCCCCAACTCCAACTTGAAATCCACCAGCTGCAGATCAATTTCTTCAAAAAAAGGCCGCAGCACCCCATTCACCCTGCGGGCAAGTTGTTCAATTGCTGACAGTTGCGCTGGGTCCGCCACACCCAGCAGATGCACGCGGGCCTCGGTCAACAGCGGATCCCCAAGGGCGTCGTCCTTGTAATACAGATCCAACAGGGCTGGATCGATGGGTGTGCCCTCGGCGATTGGGGTCTGACGGCAGAGCGATCCTGTGGCGGTGTTGCGGAGAACCACCTCCAAGGGAATGATCTCCACCCGTCGCACCTGCATCCAGGTCTCCCCGGCCAGACCGCAGTAATGGGTCGGCACCCCCTCGCGCTCCAGCAGCTCGAACAACCTTGCCGAGATCTGACAATTCAGCCGACCTTTGTTCTCCAGCTGGGCTTTTTTCTGGGCATTGAAGGCCGTGGCGTCGTTTTTGAACTCCACCAGCACCCGGTCGGGATCCGCGCTCGCGAACACCCGCTTCGCCTTGCCCTCGTAAAGCAGCTCTCCGTGATCGGGCGTCATGGCGACGGTGCAACGGCAGAAGGACTTACATCAGCATGGCCTCCGGGGTCCCGCGGTGAACGCAGCAGGGGATCGGGGTCGTTCTCCGGCTGCAGTTGCTGGAGGGCATAGCGGTCGTCAAGGACAGTGGCCAACCGTTCCATCCGCTGCCGCGGCCGGGCGCCATCGCCCCCTGCAGCCAGCTGCAGTTGCAGCTGCTGATGCAACAGCTCCATCGCCAATCCCCAGGCCTCTGCCGCCGCCGCCTGATCCAAGGCGGTTTCCAGCAGTTGATCCGCTTGCTCAAACTGATCGGTATCGTGCCATTGCGCCGCTCGCGCCATTCGCCTCGCCCCCTGCACACCCGACAGATCCGCCATCAACTGCACCTCCACAGCCACAGCGTTTCGGCCCTGGGCTGCCTCGTGCAAAGCCAACTGATCCAGGCCATTGACCTGACCCGGCAACAGCGGGGCGTTCAGGGCGGTCAGGTTGCCGACCACCAAACGCCTTAGGGCCAAAGCCGCCTGGCGGTGATCCAGGGCTGCTGCTGCTGCTCGCCAGCGCAGCAACAGCCACCTCCGCCGTTCATCGCCAGCCCTTGGGCTGTAGCGATTGAGCACCACCGCCGCCGCTTCGGGTGCGCCACAGCTCATCAAGGCTTCGGCGTTCTCCAACACCAAGTCCAACGAATCGATGACGGGATGCAGCGCCAAAAGTCGATCGCGCAAGTCCTGGCGACGGCGATCGGTATCAGCGATCAGCGGGTCCAGACAGGCCTGCTCCGCAGCGGCCACATCCATCTCAACGAGAACGGTCTGAAAGCGTTCCTCGCGCATCACCTGCTGATCGGGTGCCGCCGTGACAGCAGCCAGAAGGGTGAGAGCGAAGGGGAAAAGGGGAGTCCCCATGACGGGCTGCGGTCTACAAAGGAAAACCTACGAGGCCCAAACCGTTCCTTCCGAAACCATGGCCATCTCGTCCACCCGTCCCAGCACGCTGCCCACGCTCCAACGTGCCCTCGTCGTCGGCAGCGGCGGCAGGGAACAGTCCCTGGCCTGGGCGCTGAGCCGTTGCCCCGGTCTGGAGACGGTCTGGATCACCCCAGGTAATGGAGGCGATGAAGGCAGCGCCCTGGCCGTGGCCGAAACCGATAGCGCTGGGTTGATTGCCCTCTGCCAGCAGAACGCCGTTGATCTGGTGGTGGTGGGGCCGGAAGCTCCTCTGGCCGCTGGCGTGGCCGATGCCCTGCGCGATGCAGGCTTCTCCGTGTTCGGCCCAGGAGCAGAGGGCGCCCAACTGGAGGCCAGCAAGGCCTGGGCCAAACAGCTGATGCAGGAGGCCGGGGTCCCCACGGCAGGCCACTGGGCGGTGGCCAATGAGGCGGAAGCGCTCGCGGTCTTGCGGGAGGTGCAACGTCCACTGGTGGTCAAAGCTGATGGCTTGGCCGCCGGCAAGGGCGTCACGGTGGCGAACACAGTGGAAGAGTCGGAAGTCGCCATCCGCGAGGCCTTCGAAGGGCGGTTCGGTGCTGCGGGCTCTCAGCTGGTGCTGGAAGAGCGGATGGAGGGTCCTGAAGTGTCGGTGTTCGCCCTGTGCGATGGGGAGCGGATGGTGATGTTGCCACCAGCGCAGGACCACAAGCGGCTCAATGAAGGCGATCGCGGTCCCAACACCGGTGGCATGGGCGCCTATGCCCCCGCCCCGCTTCTGGATGCCGACGGGCTCGACGCCGTGCGCCACCTCGTGCTCGAGCCCACATTGGAGGCCCTACGACGTCGAGGTATCGATTACCGCGGGGTGATCTATGCAGGCCTGATGCTCACGGCCGATGGCCCCCAGGTCATTGAATTCAACTGTCGCTTCGGTGATCCCGAATGCCAGACGTTGATGCCCCTACTGGGCCCCGAGATCGCCGCCGTGCTTCAGGCCTGTGCCCTGGGCCGCCTTGATCTGGCCCCGCAGCTGAGCATCACCGACCGTTGCAGTGCTTGCGTTGTGGCCGCAGCGGAGGGCTACCCAGAAGCACCCCGCAAAGGCGATGCCATCCGCATCGACCTCCCCCCAAGCCCCGACCATCAGCTGTTCCACGCCGGCACCCGCCGCGAAAGCACCGGGGAACTGCTCACCGCAGGGGGCCGGGTGCTGGCCGTGGTAGCCCAGGGCGATGACTTCGATGCGGCGTTTGCAGGGGCCTACAACGGTCTGAACCAACTGGATTACGCCGGAATCACCTACCGTCGCGATATAGGTCATCAAGTGCGCTCGGGCGGATGAGCAGCAGCAGCGGAGCCACGATCGCTGATTGGGCTCTTCCCCCCCACGGCAAACCCCCGGGGGAAGACCAGAACCTGTGGGACCGCATCACCGCCTGGTGGGCGGAATTCACCCTCCAGACCAAGCTGCTGGCGATCGCCACCCTGGTGGTGAGTTTGATGATGACGGGCATCACATTTTTCGCGCTGAATGGAATTCAGCGCGATGCAGTGATGAGCGACACGCGCTATGCCAGGGATCTTGGCTTGCTGCTGGCAGGAAATGTCACCGAACTGGTGGCCCAGGGCCAGGACCGTGAGCTCGCCAACGTCGCCGAAAAGTTCTGGCGCTCGAGTCGCAGCGTTCGCTACATCTTCTTCGCCGATCCCGAAGGCGTCGTTTATTTGGGGATCCCGATCAGCGCCACCCCCAGCAATGGCGATGGGGAACTGCGTCTGAATCGCCGGTTGGAACTGCCTGACGAGCTGCGCCGACGCCCACAGAACCCCTTGGTTCGGCAACACTTGACGCCCCAAGGGGCCGTCACAGACGTGTTTGTCCCCCTGATTCGGGGAGGTCAGTACTACGGCGTGCTCGGCCTCGGTGTGAACCCGAATGAAACCGCCCTGGCCAGTGCAGCCCTCACCCGCGAAGTCACGGTGGCGGTGTTCATCTCGATCTGGGTGCTGGTGATTCTTGGAGCCGTGTTCAATGCCCTCACCATCACCCGTCCAGTCAAGGAACTGCTGCGGGGGGTGCGCTCCGTCGCCTCAGGCAACTTCGGAACTCGTGTTGACCTGCCGGTGGGAGGGGAACTGGGAGAGTTACTGAACGGCTTCAACGCCATGGCCTCTCAACTCGAGGCCTATGACGAAGCCAACATCGAGGAACTCACGGCCGCCCAGGTCAAGCAGCAATCGTTGATCGCCACCATGGCGGACGGGGCGATGCTGCTGGATGCCGACGGAAGGATCGTGCTGGCGAATCCCACAGCGAGGCGCCTGTTCCGCTGGGAAGGGCGCAGCCTGGAAGGCCAGGAGCTGGTGGGAGAACTACCCGAACTGCTGGCGATCGAATTGCATAGTCCCCTTGATGCACTGCTGGGTGGTGCCTCTGACAGTGAAGATCTGCGCTGCAGCGTGGGGGAACCAGCCCGCACCCTGCGCATCGTTCTGCAGGCCGTGCGTGATGCCAGCGGAGAAAGCCTCAAAGGCATCGCCGTCACCATCCAGGACCTCACCCGCGAGGTGGAGCTGAATGCAGCCCAGAGCCGTTTCATCAGCAACGTCTCCCACGAATTGCGCACCCCGCTGTTCAACATCAAGAGCTACGTCGAAACCCTGCACGACCTCGGCGATCAGCTCAGCCCTGAAGAACACAAGGAGTTTCTCGGGGTTGCCAACGACGAAACCGATCGACTCACCCGATTGGTTAACGATGTGCTGGATCTCTCCCGGTTGGAGTCGGGTCGAACACTGCAGTTCGAACCGATCAGCATGCGCCCGGCCATGGAGCAGACCTTGCGTACCTACAGGCTGAATGCCGAGGATCGCCAGGTTGAGCTGGTGCTGGATGTTCCGGAAGACTTGCCTGAAGTGCTGGGCAACTGGGACCTTCTGCTCCAGGTGCTCGACAACCTGATGGGCAATGCCCTCAAGTTCAGCCGCCCCGGTGGCCCCCTCGCGCTGAGGGCCTATGCCTGGCCCGACACCTGTTCTGTGGAGGGAACAGCGATCACGGGAAGTGATGGACCCACCTGCGCCCTCACCTCACCGCTGCCCAAGCTCAGGGTGGAAATCGCCGACACGGGATGCGGGATCAGTAATGCCGATCAGGAACGCATCTTCGATCGCTTCTTCCGGGTCGAAAATGCCGTTCACACTGAAGTGGGCACCGGGCTGGGCCTCTCAATCGTGCAGGGCATCCTCGAGAAACACGGGGCTCAAATTCAGATGGTGAGTGAGCCTGAAGTCGGAACGACCTTCTGGTTCGAGCTGCCGTTAGCGGTAGCCGACAAAGATGAGTTGCAACTACAAGCAGAGCGTCGCAGTCGCAACTCCATCGCCGAGGCCGTCGAGCTTTAGATCAATCCTCGCTGGAGACGCCCCGGGCGATGCGCGACAACTCGCTGCGCTCATCCGATGTCACCCGATGAGGCACACCGGAGATGATCCGCTCGAAGTTGGAGAAGGAGTCCTTGATCTGTGGACCATTGCCCGTGATCACAAATTCACGGATGCCCTTGTCGTGCCAGGAACCACGCATCTTGAACACGTTCAAGGCACGGGCCATCTCACCGCGGATCTCGACGTACTGCAGCAGCAGGATCGTGTCGGTGATGGTGGAGATGTGGGAATCAGTGATCGAGTGGCTGCCCATGAACTCCTCGGAGGTGTTCGTGAAGAAGCCAGCGATCTCCTCCTGCTTCGCATATCCGGTCACCCCGATCACGAACTGACGGAAGGCGTTATGGCTCACGCCGCGCGCCAGGGCTGAGAGGGAGTCGATCGCCATCCGCGACGGCTTGAACTGACTGATCTCCGTTTTGATGATCTGCAGATGATCTTCAAGACCCGTGGATTCGGGGTAGGCGCAGATGATCTTGAGCAGTCCGTCCTGCTCCATCTGTTCAAAATCGATGCCCCAGCTGGTGCCATTGCGGAGCAACTGAGCGCGCGATTCCTCATAGGCGAAGAGGATGGCGCGTTCCTTGTTTCGGCAGGCGTCTTCAATGAATTTGGAGACGAGCATCGTCTTGCCCGTGCCCGTGGCACCGGTGGCCAAAATGATCGAATCCTTGAAGAAGCCGCCACCGCACATGTCGTCGAGGCGAGGCACACCAGAACTCACCCGCACATTCGACGACCGTTGGGTGAGGCGCATGGCCCCAAGCGGGAAGATGCTGATGCCGTGGGTTCCCATGGTGAAGGGGAACTCACCCTTCATGTGGGTCGTGCCCCGCAGCTTGAGAATTTCAACAGTGCGCCGGCGCCGCTCTCCCTCAAGCACGTTGCGGAGGATCACCACATTGTCGGAGACGAATTCCTCAACGCCATAGCGGGCGATAGGGCCGTACTCGTCGATGCGCTCGGTGGTCATCACCGTGGTGACGCCAATTTCCTTGAGCCGGGCGATCAAGCGAAAAATCTCACGGCGCACCACAAACACTGCGTCGTATTGCTGGAACACCGCCGTGATCGAATCAATAGCAACACGCTTGGCTTTGTACTTACGGATGGCGTAGTTAATCCGCTCGATCAGACCCGAGAGATCAAAACTTCCGGCCACATCCTGACCATCGGGATCCGGTGAGGCATCAAGGATGAACAGCTTGTCCTGCTCGACCATCTCCTGCAGGTTCCAACCGAAGCTGGCGGCATTGCGCAGGATGTCGAGGGGCGACTCCTCGAAGGTGACGAAGATGCCGGGTTCGTCGAAATCCTTGATGCCGTTGTGGAGGAAGTGCAGCGAGAACACCGTCTTCCCGGTGCCGGACGTACCGCTAATCAGCGTGCTACGGCCGATCGGTAGGCCGCCCTGGCAGACATCATCAAAGCCCTCGATCCCTGTCGGGAGCTTTTGAACCTGCATCTGAGGCTGACCGCTGGTCGGAGGGAACTGCATGGCGAACACCTATGACTTGACGGTAGTGAGCAGAGTTGAACCGTGCTGGAGCGCACCATGTCGCTTAAGGATCCGACGTGATCGTCGTGTCGGTCTCCTCATCGACAGCATCGATCACACTTGAGTTAAGAGCCGTGTCGGACAGCTCGTCGTACAGAAGATCGAGACCGATCAGAACCCGCTCCCGATCAGAGAGATCACCGATGATGCGGCGCACCGGCGGGGGAAGAATCTTGGACAACGTCGGCGTTGCAAGAATTTTGTCCTCCTCCGCCAGTTGCGGATTTTTGAGCACATCAATCACCTTGAGGGCATAGACACCCCTGAATTCGGTTTCAAGGATGTTGCGCAAGGTTTTCAGCGCCCGCATCGAATTGGGCGTGTTGCCCGCCACGTAGAGCTTGAGGATGTAGGTCTTGCGGGGACTCATGACGACTCCTCCGAGGCATCGAGCTGATCCATCGGGCGACGTACACGGCTGGAGGCCGTGCCCGATAAAGGAAGGTCCGGCGGAATGGAACGCCGGTACATCTCACACAGATGGGCCATCACGTCGAGAAGCGCAAGGCGGTAATCCTGAAGAAAGTCATGTTTGTGGCCCTCCAAACTCAGCTGTTTCCAGAATTCATCGATGAGATCCACGTGAATCTCAACGGTTCGCGTGATCGGCAGATCACTGAAAAAAGCTGTATTCACAAAGCTTTCCAGGGCCTGGTTGGACGCTGCCGGATCACTGAAATAACTCGCGAGTAAGTCCCGATAGGTGCGTTGCAGCGAAAGGAGCAAATCCCGGCGCTCTTCAGGAGCCAAGCTCCCTAAAAATCGAGACGGATCACGTTTGTAGAAAACCCCGAGATAACCGAGTCGTTCCTGTAGACGTTCGGAGAGGTTGTCAACGGCTTTGCTTCGGCTGGCGGGGTCTTCTTGGCGGCCATCGGCGCGGCCCTGCCGCAGAAAGCGGGAAATTGCCGCGTCAACGTTGTATCCCAGCTGGGCCAGCTGGTCGTCGGGCAGATGCAGCTCCTCGGGGTGGTAATCCACATGACCCTTCACTTCCCCAACGATCACGGCCGGGAAGAGCAGACCAGCAGAGAGCAGCTGCTCCCTGACCTCAGCGTCCAGAAGAGTCTGCTCAAGCACCACGGCATCGAAGTCGTCCTGCCTGGGCCCGAGGACGGCCGTCAGGGCCTCTCCAGCTTCAACACTTAGGACAACAGACTCATAGCGATTGGACGGCAGCCACTGGAGACAGGATTCCACCAGAGAAGGGCTGTCGAGGACGAGAGCAACAGTGAGGGCCGGCCTGGCCATCCGTTCAGCCGAATCATTGAAGTATCTGAATCTTGACGAGGGGGGGCGTCAGAGACGAAGATCTTTGTTTGTCTTTCGATTGCGGATCAGGCCTGAATCGGTTCGCCGAGCCTGAACGCGTCTTTTCACCCTATGGCCGACACCAAACCAGCCGCGGAACAGAGCGGGACCTACGCCATCGTTGAGGCGTCCGGCACCCAGATCTGGTTGCAGCCCAACCGTTACTACGACCTCGACAGGCTTCAAGCCGAGGTGGACGACACGATCAAGCTCGAGAACGTGCTTCTGGTTAAGGACGGCGGGGGCACCACCCTGGGCCAGCCCTACGTCAAGGACGCCACCGTGTCCCTCAAGGTGATGGCCCATCGCCGCGGGCCCAAGGTGATTGTGTACAAGATGCGCCCCAAAAAGAAAACCCGCCGCAAGAATGGTCATCGGCAGGAACTCACCCGGGTGATGGTTGAGTCCATCTCCGTGGGCGGCAAGGCCATCAGCTGACCTCATCCACCCGCTTCATCGAACGCCCCCACCACCATTCCTTCTCATGGCACATAAAAAAGGCACAGGCTCAACCCGTAACGGCCGCGACTCGAACGCCAAACGTCTTGGCGTGAAGGCCTACGGCGGAGAAACCGTCACCGCCGGATCCATCCTCATCCGCCAGCGCGGCACCTCCGTTCTTCCCGGTGTCAATGTCGGCAAGGGCAAAGACGACACCCTGTTTGCCCTCACCGATGGCGTGGTGAAGTTCGAATCAATCCGCCGCGGCCTGCGCAATCGCAAGCGCATCAACATCACCGCAGCGGTCTGAGTTTCGACGCAAGCAACGATGAAAAGCCCCAATGCCAATTCGGCATTGGGGCTTTTTTTATTGCCTCAGCCTCAGGGACGGCGGTACAGCCGGGCCGTAATCAGCAAGGGATGAAACACCTCCAGGAACTGGGCCTGCAGGGTGCGGAAAAACCCGTCCACCAGCGCCGGATCATCAAAGTGGAAGGGGTACTCCCCCTGATGTCCCTTGAAGAAGTACCAGTTCAGGAGGGCAATGGCCCCAGGGGCCATGCGCTGGTGAAACTCCAGCAACTGCGCCGAGGGATCCGGCAGGTGTTCCAGCACATCGAGGCAGACCACCGCATCGAAACGCACGTCACCCGTGCTGCTGAGGTCCCGATGCACCGAGAGTTTGTCCGCCAGACCCAAGCTTTCAGCCCGTTGCTGCACAAAGGCCTGGTTGTGGGGGTTGAGATCAACAAACCAGACGTGGTCGACCTCCGGAAGCGCCGCCGCCGAAAGGGCATGGGTGCCGATGCCACCACCGAAATCCAGCACCTGGCCTTGCACGGCAATACCTTGCAGCCGCAGGGTGTCCGCGATGTAGTCCGCACTGGAGAGGTGCCAAGCCGCCAGCTCCAGCAGGTGACCGGTACCCACCGTGTCCTCATAAAAGGCGGTGGCGTCCTCCGGTCGAAACGCACCGGGGTGCAGATCCGCCAGGTCGTCGGTGCTGCTGGGCAGACGCTGCTCCAGAAGCTCCGGCGTCAGGTTGAGATAACGGCTCAGATGTTGCTTGATGCCAAGACCGTTCGCCAGAAAAGCAGAGACGTCCACATCCGTGCTGCTGCGGAGCTGGGGCATGAATGGGCGTCAGGGCGCGGCCAACCTACGCAGACGGCGGAATGCAACAGTCAGAGCACCCCGCTCCAGCCCCGGTGAACGGCCCCTTCGGCTTCGTGGTGATCGACAAGCCCGCAGGCCTCACCTCCCATGCCTGCGTCAGCCGCCTGCGCCGCAGCTACGGCCTAAAGCGCGTGGGCCATGGCGGCACCCTCGATCCTGCAGTCACTGGAGTTCTCCCCATCGCTCTGGGCCCGGCAACCCGACTGCTTCCGTACCTCCCCGGAGAAAAGACGTACACCGGCGTCATCCAACTGGGGAAGCGCACCAGCAGCGACGACCTGGAGGGAGAGCTGCTGGACCAACAGGCCTGGCCCTCGCTAAGCGAGGCGGAGCTGGATGCCGCCCTGGAGCCGTTCCGAGGCGCGATTGAACAGCGACCGCCGCAGGTCTCAGCCGTCCATGTGGATGGCGAACGGGCTCATGCCAGGGCCCGGCGTGGCGAAGCGATGGATCTCCCGCCGCGAGCTGTCACGGTGCAGCGGCTGCAGCTTTTGGATTGGGATGAGGCCCAGGGGAGGCTCAGCATCGACGTTCACTGCTCCGCCGGCACCTACATCCGCTCGATCGCTCGGGATCTGGGGGCAAGCATCGGGTGTGGAGGCTGTCTGGCCTCGCTGCGCCGCACCCAGGCCCTGGGATTCCATGCTCACCAGGCCCATCCCCTACCGGAGCGAGACGCTCCGCCACCCGATCCCCTATCTCCGCTGCTGGCCCTAGCAGCCCTGCCCCGGCGGAATCTCACCGAAGCGGAACAGATCGACTGGCGTTGCGGCCGTCGCATCACGATGGAGCCCGGTGCTGGGGACGCTGTGGTGGTGTGCAACGCTGATGGGAGCATGGCTGGCATCGGCCACCGCGAGAACGAGGGTCTGTTGCGACCCAAAGTGGTGTTCGATGCAGCAGGCTGAACACACCCGGTCGGTCAGTACTCTCCGACCGCATTCCGCCCTGCCCTGACGCGATGGCTGGCCACAGCAAATGGTCACAGATCAAACGCACGAAGGCCGTCGTTGATGCCAAACGGGGGGCGGTGTTCACCCGTCTGGGCCGGGAAATCATGGTGGCGGCCCGAGCCGGAGCCGATCCCGCCGGGAATTTCCAGTTGCGTACGGCCATCAGCAAGGCCCGAGCAGCTGGGGTTCCCGCCTCCAACATCGAGCGCGCCATCGCCAAGGGCTCCGGCCAGGCGGGCGATGGGGTTCAGCTGGAGGAAGTGCGCTACGAGGGCTATGGCCCCGGCGGCATGGCCGTGCTGGTGGAGGCGCTTACCGACAACCGCAACCGCACTGCGGCGGATCTACGCCTGGCCTTCAGCAAAAACGGGGGCAACCTCGGTGAACACGGCTGCGTGGCCTATCTGTTTGAACACCGCAGCGAAGTGATCCTCAACGCGGGCCCCGAGGACGAAGAACGGCTGCTGGAAAGCCTCTTGGAGCTGGACGCCGATGGCTATGAGCTGGAAGAGGCGGCCGTTGTGGTGCACGGCCCGTTCGAGGCCTTGGAGAGCCTTCAGGACGGCTTGCGCCGGGATGACTGGGATGTGCGGGAGTGGGGGCATCACTGGTCCGCCCAGACCAGCGTCCCTGTAAGTGATCCAGACATTGCCCGCAGCTGCCTAAAGCTGCTGGATGCCCTCGACGGGCTCGATGATGTTCGCAGCCTCAGCGCCAACCTCGATCTCGCCGACGGACTGGAGATCGACTGACCCCTTCTTGAAGTTTGTCGTCAGCAAATCCGCACCAAAGCTTGCGCTCCTGAGCCCCCTACAACCCCAGAGCTAGGCCGAAGGAATCCCTACTGGAGGATCGCCATGTCCATGAAACAGCTGGAGACGTTCATGTCGCGGGTTCAGAGCAACGACTCCCTGCGCGACGAGGTGCAGCGCTGCGGCAAGGACAACTCCTGCGTGGTCAAGGTTGGTGCCAAACATGGCCACAAGTTCTCGCCAGCTCTGCTGACCCGCTGGCAGCGCGAACACTGAGCACCGAAAGACTGCTGGCGGCGGGGTTTCCCTCAGGGGGCGCCTGTCGCCTCCTCCTCTTTGGCATCGGGTTGCTGACGAATCATCCGCGCCAGCATCTCCAACTTGGCATTTTCCGATTCAGACGCCCGGGTAGCCATCCAGACACTGGCCGCCTTCTGCTGGGCCAGCTGCTGCACTAGCGCCAGGGCCGTTTCGCGCAATTGCTCGAGGTCCTGACAGTCCTGGATGAATCGCGTCCAGCGTTCCACCTCAAAACTCTGCTCGAGACGCCGTTCCAAGGGGTCGATGCTCATGGCCTCTGCCATCGGCTGTTCAAGCTAGAGCCGCTGCATCGCACCACAGCCAAACATTGGGATGGGTCAGCAGCCAACTGGCAGGTAGCGAAGGGTCCGGCTCCTTCAGGGCGAGCAAGCGCTTGAGAATGCCTGCCTTAGCGGCGCCAGTCACCACCAGATGAATTTCGGCAGCCTCGAGAATCTCGCGTAGGCCAAGGGTGATGGCCCGCTGCGGCACAGCCTCCACGCTCCCATCAAAAAGGGCAGCGTTCTGATGCCGGGTTGCGGGCGTCAGAACCACTTCATGACAGTGCTGGTCGGGGGGGCAGGGCGGCTCGTTGAAGCCGACATGTCCATTGCTGCCCAGCCCCAGCAGCTGCAGCCCGATGCCCCCGCAGCGTGTCAGCTGCTCGCCGTAGCGGCGCGCAGCCGCCTGTCCGTCAGCGGCGGTGCTGTCGGGCAGGTGCACCGCTGACTGCGGCAACCCCAGTGGCGCAGCAAGGTGCTGGGTCATGTAAGCCCGATAACCCCGGGGATCCTCTGCAGAAAGCCCGAGATACTCGTCCAAGTTGAAACTGCACCAACTGGCGCGTAGCGCTTCCAGCTCATCGGCAGACCACGACAACAGCCGTTCCACCAGGGTCCTGTAGAGCGGCTCCATCGTGCGTCCCGTAGCCAGGCCCAACGGCTTCAGGGAGCGAGGCCCCTGGCCGTAGCCGCTGCGCAGATGGCGCTCCAGATGCGCCGCCAGCACAGCGCAGAGATCCATGTCATTGGAGTGGCGCTGCAAATGACAGGGAAACCGGGCCAAAAGGCGAAACCTGAGCTTCCCTCCAGAGTGGCTTCGTCGGGGGCTTCAGCGCCAGCGATGGGTCGAAGTGCGGTCGGTAGGGAACGACCTCAGCACCGCGGTAGTAGTGCTGGAGGATCGCGCGGAAGTCGGCCCCCTGCTCCGCCAGACCATGGGCCCCCCACTGGCTCATGCCAACACCATGGCCATAGCCCTGGCCCTTCACCAGCAGCTGTAGGCCGCTACCGGACCAACGACCAACTGAGGCTTTGCTGACCAGCACCGGCGGAGGTGCCACCAACAGTGGTGGGCGTCCTGGCCCCTGCCGGGCCACCGCCGCTGTGATCCGATCGATGCGGGATCCACTACTGGCCTGTGTGGTCCCACTCCGCACCGGGAAAGCCGCAGGTGGGCGCTGCCCCCCCGTCACCATCTCGAAGCTCACCAGGGTGCTTTTGAGACCCAACCGTTTGCGCAGCTCACCCCCGCTGAGCACCAACGATCCGCGTGGACCACGTAACCGGGCCTGGCGCACACGACCACTGCCGGACCGGCTGAGCACTTCAACGGCCTGGAGTCCGCCGGTCTCCGGCAACCGCTGGCGCAAACCGGACGGATCAAACCATTGCTTCCAGCGGTGCACCGGACTGTGCTGGTCGTGGTCTGGAACGCTGACCAGATATGGGTGCTGTCGGCGCCAGACCATCCCGCTCGCCTCGGTCACCCCTCCGGAGCTGCTGTGGAACACAGCATCGATCAAGCGCCCCCCATGAACAAGCACCAGCGCACGGGTACTGGCAACCGCCTGCCTGGTGCTCGGAGTTTCGGACTCCACACCGCGGTACACCTGACTCGCGACCGTCGCCTTCACATCCCAGGCCCCACCACGGCTTCGTTGTTTCAGCGCATAGGTCCGGGCCGCCACCGCCTGGGCCTGCAGCGCAGCCAAGGGCCAGCGATGGGGCATTTCGCTACCCACAACGCTGGCGAGATAGGTCTCGATGCCCAGGCTGTTGACCACGCGTAAGCGCCCGCCCCGTCCGCTGATGCGCAGCACACCGCGGTACCGACGGGATCCCAGCCAGATGCCCCGTGGGTCGTCGTTCTGCACCGTCAGCAGGGTGCTGGGCCGCAGCGCCATCGAACGACCATCAACATTGGCACTCAGGCGCGTGCCCTGCAGGCTGAGTTGCAGCCGCTGGGGCCGTCGCTCGCCGCCAGGGAGGCCCTGCACCCGCAACGGCTGTGCACCATCGGAGCGCAGGCTGAGCTGGGTGTTCTCCAGGAGCAGTACGCGCATCTGTGGCTCCCGGCCACGGGCCAGCGCCGCGGGAGCTGGAGCGATCACAGCGACGAGCACCAGCCCGACGACAACGGAGGCGCGGCGCACGCTGGGGATCAACAGGCGTCCCAGTGTGCCGCCTGATCCTCAGTTCAGCCAGATGGCAGCATGAGTCCTGAGGCGCACCGGCCTTGCAGGTCACTTTTCTCGGTACGAGTTCTGGGGTGCCCACCCGGGCCCGCAACGTCTCAGCAGTGGCCCTGCGCTTGCCGCAGCGCTCGGAGATGTGGCTTTTCGACTGTGGGGAAGGAACGCAGCATCAGTTTTTACGCAGTGATTTGCGCCTGTCCCAGCTGCGCAGGGTATTCATCACCCACATGCACGGCGACCATATTTTCGGCCTGCCGGGGCTCCTGGCGAGCCTCGGGCTTGCCGGCAGCAGCCCAGCGGGAGTGGATCTCTACGGACCGGACCCGCTCGAGAGTTACCTCAACGGTGTGCTGAGAACCAGCTCCACCCGCATCGGCTATCCCCTGGAGGTGCATCGGGTGAGGTCAGCGGCAGAGCAGGGCTCGCTGCTGTTCGAGGACGACGACTTCACCGTGCGCTGCACCCCACTCACCCACCGCGTGCCGGCCTACGCCTATCGCATTGAACAGAAGCCCCTGGCCGGTCGGTTCGATATTCAGAAAGCACGGGAGCTCAACATCCCGCCCGGCCCCGTCTACGCCAGGCTGAAGCGGGGCGAAACGGTGAAGTTGGAGGACGGTCGCACCATCGACGGCACCAGCCTTTGCGGTGAGGAACGACCGGGAGTAAGCGTTGTTTATTGCACCGACACCGTGTTCTGCGATGCCGCCGTGGAGCTTGCCCAGGGCGCGGACCTCTTGATCCATGAATCCACCTTTGCCCATGGAGAGGCGGAGATGGCCTTCCAGAAACAGCACTCCACCAGCACGATGGCAGCCCAAACGGCCGCTGAAGCAGGGGTCGGGCAACTGGTGCTGACCCACCTCAGCCCGCGTTATGCACCAGGCAATCCTGTGACCCCCCAAAACCTGCTGGACGAGGCCAAGGCGATCTTTCCCAACACGCTGCTGGCCAAGGACTTTCTCAGCATTGACGTCAAACCACGCTGCAACAGTTTGTGATCCGGCCTCAGAGGGTCACTTCCCCGTGATACAAGAGCTGGGTGCGGTGAATGCGTCACGCCCCCCCAACCTTCATGGCCTCTGTGTTCTCTTCCTTGCGACGGTCCCTGAAGGGCCTTCTGGTCCTCATCCCGGTGCTGTTCGGCCTTGCCGTCATCTCGCCGGCTCAGGCGGCCCAGTGGGACGCTGAGACCCTGACGGTTCCAGCCAACCCTTCCGGTTCAGAGGTGACCTTCAGCGATCGGGAAATCGATGCTGGCCGCAAGGTGTTCAACACCAGCTGCGGAACCTGCCACGCTGGCGGCATCACCAAGACCAACCACAACGTGGGCTTGGATCCGGAAACTCTTGCCCTGGCCACCCCGGCCCGCGACAACGTCGAGGCCCTGGTCGACTACATGAAGGACCCGACCTCTTACGACGGCGAATACAGCATTGCCGACGTGCACCCCAGCATGCGCGACGCCGAGCTCTACCCCGCCATGCGTGACCTTGATGATGAGGATCTGCGCCTGATGGCCGGTTACATCCTTGTGTCACCCAAAGTTCAGGGAACTGCCTGGGGCGGCGGCAAGATCTACTTCTGATCGATCCCGATCGAAATTTTGCTCGTCCCCGGCGCCCTCAGGTCGTCGGGGTTTTTTGTTGGGGACTCACACAGTCCGGAGCCATGGATTTGGGGTAGCGGCTGTACCACCACTCCTGCAGATCTCGGGTGAAGCGCACAGAGAACAGGGTCAGCACCGTGGGCGTAGGCCGACCCCCCGGCTGTAGAAGTTCCACCGCATAGGACGGGCAACGCCGGGCAGCCAGGTCTGGCACAAACCTTCGTCCGATCCGCCGCCAACTCGGCTCCTTGCTGCGCCAAGCGAGGCGACAGCAGGGCCATGGCAGCTCTTCACGATCAAACAATCGGCAACAGGGGCCAATAACACGGAAGCTGTACTGACCGCCAGGGCTGGTGTGGACACTGCCGGGCTCCAGAAGATCGTCAACTTCGGGGCGGCTCACGGCAGATGAAGGCAAGGGACTTGCATGGAAGGCGACCAGACCAAAAAAAACCACCCCCGAAGGGGTGGTTGAAGACACGTCCTGTTGAAGGACAGAAGCTCAATAGAGCTCTTCTTCGGCGTGGGTCTTGATGGTGCAGTCGGAGGTGGGGTAGGCGACGCAGGTCAGCACGAAACCAGCTTCGATCTGGTCATCGTCCAGGAAGCTCTGGTCGGACTGGTCGACGGTGCCAGCGGTGATTTTGCCGGCGCAAGTGGAGCAAGCGCCCGCACGGCAGGAGTAGGGGAGGTCGATGCCCTGCTCTTCAGCAGCGTCGAGAATGTACTGGTCGTCGGGCACTTCGATGGTCTTGTTGAGACCTTCGCTCTCGGAGACCAGGGTGACCTTGTAGGAAGCCATGACTTAGTGAATGCGTACAGGGCTCCGGAAAATCCGGTCCTGCAGGACAGCACTTTTTTACTTCAATTAGGTGCCTAACCAAACGATTCCTGGCTGACTAGGGAGGAGGTCCAATCGGAGACCCCACTCCGATAAGCGTGGCTTATGGGGCTACGGCTGCTGGCGACGGATTTCCAGGAGCGCCCAGCGGCCTTGTTCCGCTTCCTTAGTGACCACCCAGCCCAACGCCCCAAGAACGTCCTTCAGGCGTGGTGCTTGATCCACCAGGAGCCCGCTGAGCAGAGCACGACCATCCGGCTGAAGCAGCCCCTCGAAGCCAGGCGACAGGGCTTCGATCACCGGGGCCAGGATGTTGCAGAGCAGCAGATCAGCGCGGCGGGGCTCAAGCAGCTCCTTCAGTCGCTCCACGGATCCGAGGGCCACCTCAAGCTCAGCCTCCGATCGGTCGTTCAGGCCACGGTTGGCGGCTGTGGCACGCACAGCCAGGGAATCGGTGTCGGCGGCCACCACTGCCTCCGCTCCCAATCCCAGTGCAGCAAGCCCCAACACACCACTGCCGCAGCCCAGGTCGGCCACCAGCCCCCCCACGGGAGGCGACTGCTCCAACGCTTCCAGGCAGAGCCGAGTGGTGGGGTGGCTTCCAGTGCCAAAGGCACTGCCCGGATCCATGCGGATCACCAGGCGGTCCGCATGCTCCGGCGGAATCTCCAGCCAGGCCGGCAGGATCAGCAGCCCCATGCCGACAGGATCCGCCTGCCAGTGCTGTTTCCAGCTGAGGCTCCAATCCTCGTCGGCCACATCGTCCCAGCGTCCTTCGGGCAGGCTGAGACCAAAGGGCTCTGCCAGCGGCTGCAGGCTGGCGATCAGCTCACGCCGCTGGGGCTCCGGCCACTCTGGCTGCGGCAACCAGACCAGCAGCGTCTTGCGATCAGGCGTTTCCGGCGCATGCTGCACCGCATGGCGATGCAGCCCGAGATCCGTCAGCTTCCACACCAGCGATTCCTCCATTTCTGGAGGGCACGGCAGTGTCAGACGCCACCACATCAGAGCGTGACCGGGTGAGCTTCCTGGATGCCCTCGATCGCCGTGATCGTCTGCAGCAGGTCGGCAGGGATCGGATCATCGATGCTGAGCACCATCACCGCGTCCCCTCGCACGATCTTGCGACCCACCTGCATCGAGGCGATGTTGACGTTGTGTTCACCCAGCAGGGACCCCAGATGACCAATGATTCCGGGCATGTCCCGGTGTCGGGTGAACAGCATGTGGCTGCTCGGCGTCACATTGACCGGGAAGGCATCAATGCTGGTGATGCGTAGATCGCCATCGGCGAAGACGGCTCCAGTGACACTGCGGCTGCCCTGATCCCCGCGCGTGGTGATCTGTAGCGAGCCACCGGCGAAGTCGCGGCTGCTCTCATCCTTCACCTCCAGCACCTGAATACCGCGAGCTTTGGCCTCCAGGGAGGCATTCACGAAGTTGATGCTGTCGCCCAGCCCCGCACTGAGCAGTCCCTTCAGAGCCGCGATCACCAGAGGCTGAGACGGATGGCTGGCGAATTCACCCTGAAGCCGCAGTTCCATCTCCTTCACATGGCCACCGGCCAGCTGACTGACGAGCAGACCAACGGTCTCTGCGAGCTGCAGATGGGGCTTGAGGCGCTCCATGATCTCAGCGCTGAGGCCAGGGATGTTGACGGCACTACGGGCCGGCAGACCCAGCAGCACATCACGGATCTGCTCCGCCACGTCAATCGCCACATTCTCCTGGGCCTCCTCCGTCGAAGCGCCGAGGTGGGGGGTCAGCACGAGCCCACGCTCAACCGCCCGCAGAGGGGAGTCTTCCGCGAGAGGCTCACTGGCATACACATCCAGGCCAGCCCCGGCGATCACACCGTTGTTGATGGCTTCGGCGATCGCTGCCTCATCCACAACACCACCGCGAGCACAATTAACGATGCGTGCCGTGGGTTTCATCGTGCGCAGCAGCTCCGCATTCACCAGGTTCTCGGTGTCCTTGGTGCGGGGGATGTGCAGGGTGACGTAATCGGCTGTGCGGAACAGCTCATCGAGCTCAGAGAGCTTGACCTGCATCTGCTGGGCACGGTCAGCCGCGATAAACGGGTCGTAGGCGATCACCTCCATCCCCATGGCCTGGGCGACCCGGGCGACGTGGGAGCCGATCTTGCCGAGACCGACGACGCCGAGCGTTTTCTTGTATAGCTCGTTGCCGACGTACTTCTTGCGGTCCCATTTGCCGGCCCGCATGCCGGAATGGGCTTGGGGGATATGACGCGAGAGCGTCAGCATCATGGCCAGAGCATGCTCCGCTGCAGCGATGGTGTTGCCCTCCGGGGAGTTCACCACCAGCACACCCCGCTGGGTTGCAGCAGGAACATCCACGTTGTCGACACCGACGCCCGCGCGGCCAATGATTTTGAGTCGACTCGCAGCGGCGATCACCGCTGCAGTCACCTGGGTGCCGGAACGGATCATCAAACCGTCGTACTCACCGATGATGCCGATCAGCTCGTCCTCGGAGAGACCGGTGCGCTGATCCACCTGCGCCACATGGCCAAGGATGTCGATCCCGGCCTGGTCGATCGGATCAGAGACAAAAACTTTCGTCATCGAAAGGCGCAGAACTGCCGCGCCAAACTGTAGAGATCAACATCCACCACCACCTCCGGTTCGAAGCACAGGGTTCAGAATTCAGCGCATTGGATCTGAATGCCCCATGCCCGTCTGTGTGATGGTGATGGCCGATGCCCCATCGGCAGAAGGTCTGACCCAGCGGCTCCGCGACACCGATCTGCCGCTGCTGAAGTGTTTGACGATCCCGCCTGATGGGGATGCCATCGACAAAGTTGCTCTGCTGAACCCCAACCTGACCCGTCAGCAGCGGCAGCGCGGCATGGCCCGCTGGCTGATGCCCTTCGGCTTTCTTGCTGGGGTCACCTTTACCAAAATCACCAACCTCTCCACCTTCGCCAGCTTTGCCCCCTGGGCTGAAACCCTGATCAGCGGCCTGCTCGGCATGGGCTCCGGCCTGATGGGGAGCTACGCCGCGGCCGCCAGCGTCGATTCGGACAACGATGCTGGGGTGCGAATTCTTCGCAACCGCCGCGACGAAGGATGCTGGCTGGTGCTCCTGGAAACCCCCAATGGCATCGAGGCGCCCTGGCAGGTGATTCAACGATCGCGCCCGCAACAGGTGGTACGCCTCGACGACCTGTGATGTTGCCCCGAGAGGATCTGCTAGCGGGAGCCCAGGACCCCAAAGGACTGACGGTGCTGATCGATCTGGCGGAGCAGGTTCTGCGCACCTGGCAACCGGCCTGGAGCCCCTTCCTCAGTGCACCACTCCGGGAGGAAACCCTTGCTCGGCTGGGCAGCCTGAGTGAATTGACCTGGATGAGTGACGGTGGCTATCCAGGGGCCGAGCGCCAACTGCTGCTCTGCCACCGGCGCGATGACACCCCCGACTCGGCAGCACCCGTTCAAGGTCTGCTGATCGAAGGCAACTTCCTCTTCGACCCCCTCTCCCCCGACGACCTGCGCGAGGCGTTGCAGGCGATGGGCATCGACGAGACCAGCCTTGGTGATCTCTGGGTGCGGGGCGATCGCGGCGGGCAAGGGATCTGCACCCCTAGCGCGGCGGAAGCCCTTCATGGACGCGTGGGTGCCGTCCGCGACGTGGAGATCCGCTGTGAATCGCGTCCCTTGGAACAGCTACAGCCTCCCGTGCAACGCAGCGTCCGCACCCTGCAAACCGTGGAGGCGTCCTGTCGCCTAGATGCGATTGCGTCAGCAGGATTTGGCCTGTCCCGGGCCAAGATCGTGACCCACGTCAAAGCTGGACGTCTGCGCCTCAACTGGGGGAACGTGCGGCAAGCGAGCCGTGAACTGGTGGTTGGGGACCGACTGCAACTGCAGGACCGCGGTTCTGTTGAGGTGCTCTCCCTAACACTCACAAAACGTGAGCGTTGGCGGGTTGAACTGCGCCGCAGTTGAATTGAGCCTCCCCTCCGGCTGCTACTGTTCAGCCTCGATCGAAGGAATCACAAGATTCCAATTCGATCTATTGGCGGGCGATTAGCTCAGGGGTAGAGCACTACATTGACATTGTAGGAGTCACTGGTTCAAATCCAGTATCGCCCACTTCCCTGATCGGGACTGCGTTTTCGAACTTCAGACCTTGCGATGACACGCACGATTGTCGTTGGCTTGGGTCGCTCAGGTTTGGGTGCTGCGCGTCTGCTCAAACAGCAGGATTGCGATGTCGTTGTTTTTGAACGCGGCGACAACGATGCCCTCCAGCACATCGCGGCTGAGCTGGATCAAGAGGGCATTCAGGTGGTCTTAGGGCAGCCCCTCACCCCAGAGAGCTTCCAACCCTGGCGCGAAGGCCTAGAAGCAGTGGTGATCGGACCAGGCATTCCCTGGGATCATCCAACTCTGATCCAACTGCGATCCGAGGGCATCCAGGTGCGTGGCGAGATGGACCTGGCCTGGGATGCCCTCCGCCAGATCCCCTGGATCGGCATCACCGGAACCAACGGCAAGACCACGGTCACGCACCTGCTCAGTCATGTGTTGGAGAGCTCCGGCCTGAAGGCTCCCATGGGCGGAAATATGGGGCTCTCAGCGGCTGAACTGGCTTGTCAGATCGCGGCAGGCGCCTCGCCACGGCCGGATTGGCTCGTGATGGAGCTGAGCAGCTACCAGATTGAAGCAGCACCCGCCATTGCCCCCAAGATCGGCATCTGGACAACGCTGACCCCAGACCATCTCGAGCGCCACGGCAGCCTTGAGGCCTACAGGGCCATCAAGCGTGGGCTACTCGAACGCTCGGACTGCGCCCTTTTCAATGCCGATGATCCGGACCTACGCCAACAGCGAAGCAGTTGGCAGCGCGGCACCTGGGTCAGCAGTGAAGGGGCTAGTCCGGATGGCCAGCCAGCCGATCTCTGGATTGATGCCGAGGGCTTGGTGCGAAACACCGTCACCACGCTGTTTTCTGCTGATGTCCTGGCGATGCCAGGCAGCCACAACCGTCAGAACCTTCTGCTGGTCACAGCTGCTGCATTAGCGGTCGGCCTCCCCCCCCAACAGATCGCAGACGCCCTCAGCACGTTTCCGGGCGTCCCGCATCGCCTCGAGCAACTCGGAACCCTGTCAGGAGCCACCGTGTTCAACGACAGCAAGGCCACCAACTACGACGCGGCTGAGGTGGGATTACGAGCGATGCAGGGACCGGTAGTGGTGCTTGCCGGAGGACAGACCAAACGTGGCGATGCCAGAGGATGGCTGCAGGCACTCAACACCAGGGCCTGCAGCCTGATCCTGTTCGGAGCGGGGGCTGACGAACTGGCCAGCCTGGCCAAAGCCGCGGGTTATCCAGGCGAACTGCTTCAGTGCCCCGATCTCGAAAGTGCTGTGAACGTGGCAGCGGCGGCCGTGCAGCGGAAGCATGCCTCGGCGCTCCTGCTGTCACCGGCCTGCGCCAGTTTTGATCAATACCGGGATTTCGAAGCGCGAGGCGAGCACTTCCGCTCTCTGATTCACCCCTTCTTGGACGCCGCCTGAGACAAAACGAACGCAATGGGATGCATCCGGGCCAGGCGGTCCGATGATGACCTCAAACAAGCCTGTTGACGTGGCCTTCTGGTTGATGAAAAGCGAACCCGACGCTTACGGGATCGAAGATCTTCGTCGTGAAGGCACCACGCTTTGGGACGGCATTAGGAATTACCAGGCCCGCAATTTCATGCGCAGCATGGAGGCTGGCGACCAGGCGTTCTTCTACCACTCGAATTGCAAACCTCCCGGGATCATCGGGCTGATGGAGGTTATGGAAACCGGCTTGGTGGACCCCACCCAGTTTGATCCGGCGGCCAAGTATTACGACCCCAAATCAACCACCGAGAAGCCCCGCTGGGACTGTGCTCGCCTGCAATTTCTCGGCGAGTTTGATGCTCTACTCAGTCTCGACCAGCTGCGGGAGATCTACAGCGAACAGCAGTTGCCCGTGATCAAACGCGGGAACAGGCTTTCGATCCTTCCTGTTCCGGCTGACACTGCCCACGACCTCCTCTCGCGGCTTGGCCAGCTCCACTGAGATCCCACTGGTCACCCTGTTGCCCCGGGCTTGGATCGGCTTCAGCCGCGGGCCTTGGCGTTGCGTGGGCCTGGCTGCACTGGTCCTGATCAGCGCCAGTGGCCCGGCGGTGGTCGGCCACGACCTGCGTCTAGCAGGCTCCCCGTGGCTAAACCGACTGGGGGATCTATCGGTGCTGACCAGCCTGGTGCTTCCCCTGTTGCCCCTCTTGGCCCTGCTGCGGCTGACGGATGGCCTGCTCCCTGATCGACGCGACGACCGGCCCAACCAAACCTGGCGGCAGCTTCTGCATCAAGCTTTCAGCCTGGTGCTGTTTGAGATGTTTCTCGTGCTGGGGGGGCTCGGACTGATTCAGTCGCTGAGCTGGATGCTCGGACGCTGGAGCACAGCCCTGGCCGGACTCAGCGTGGTGCTGGGGGGGCTGGTTCTGATGAGTTGGCTGTTTAGCCAAACCTTGGCCTTCCCCCTGCTGGTGTACGAGCGCTGCCGAGCTCTACAAGCGATGGACCACAGCCGCCAGCTGGTACACCGCAATGGCCTCAAGGTGCTAGCGCTACTTGGGATGCTGCTGGGGATCAATCTGCTGGGGCTGATCGGAGCGACCCTGGGGCTGCTGCTCAGCCTCCCCTTCAGCGCCCTGGTGCTAATGGCCTGCTGCCGACCTCAAACCCCATTCAGCAACGACTCCCGACGGAACATGTTTCCGACGTAAACCCGGGTGATCTCCCGCGAAGGCGTGCCGTTCTGAACCAGGAAACCGGCCAGCGCCGCCTGAACCAAACGGTATTGATCCCAATTCGGATGACCCTCGATGAATTGGGTCATGGCCTGCTGAAGGGGTTGCGGCACTTCCGATTGGAAACTCACAACACTGCTCTCAGCCGTGGAAGCTTGCTCAAGGCCTTCCGGCATCTTTTTTGTTTTTCGAAACGAACACCAGTTCTCCACACCAAAGCTTCACCGTCAAGGGGAGCCAACATGGAGCCATTCTCACGCATCTCCACATGAGATTCCTTGCTGGAAGCCACTCCTGCACTGGCCAGTGCGCCAGAGAGGCCAGACCTAAGCACCCCGTCACCAACGTCAAGCGAAAACAACAAAAACCGGAGGATTTCCACAGCAGTCCTCCATAACGGCGCTTACAGCTCATCGCCTGTGGAAAAACTGTGCAGAGCTCGCGACAAAAGGCGGGGGAAATCAATGACTCGAAAATGATTAGCCACGCCAATCAATGCTGCGAGTCCCACAGAGTTCTCATCGCAGCCACCGCGGCCGCCGCCGCGGGGGCCGTCCATTCCCCTTCGGCAGCACGGCCCTCCAGCGGTGTGAGCAGGATGCGCAAGTCCCATTGATTGCGATCACCGCTCAAGCATCCCCACCAGACGCCGCGATCAAGCTCCAGCTCAATCGCTTCCTCAGGCATCAGCTGGTCAACCAGGCCCCGGTGCTGCTGCTCCAGGGTCATCACAAGATCCACCAGATCTCGCCACTCCGACTCGGTCAACTCAAAAGCCCAGCGTTCTCCTCCAACAAGAACGCAGTAGTGACCCCGGGAGGGATCCCGAGACACACGCCAACCGGCTCCCTCCTGCTGAATCACACCCAGCCGATCAACCAGGCAGCAAGTCGGGCTGGTCCTGCTCGTCACTCAATTCCACAATGGCTCGCTGAACCGGCTTGACACTGGACTCCTCCAGCAAGCCATCGAAGTCGTCGAATCGCCGCTGTTTGGCCCGGAAAGCAATCCGTACGGTCGTCAGATAACGGTTGCTTGATTGACGGATCAAGCTTTCGCCACGCTTGGCGAGATCTTTGGAGTCAACTCCGGCCGAAAGCACAGGCTTTTAAGGCAAACAGTCACACACTAATTGGTGACCGTCTCAAGCCAGCTGATCGGTGTGAAAGGGCACGTGCATGGGATAAGCCCGCTGACGAGATCCGGGCACACGCAAAACGATCTGGCGCCCCAAACCCAGAGCGGCCAGAGGCAACCGCAAATAGACGACCAAACCACTCAGCTCCTCGAGGTGAGCATCGTCAACGCACTCGATGCGGATGCTGCCCCAGCTGCGACGCATGCGACAGCTCCGCAGCGGCTCCAGCCTGTCCTGCAGTTCAGGATCTTCCCGGTAGAAGGAGAAGATCAGCTGCTGCAATCGATCCATCGCCTCCAGTCCCCTTAGTCTCATCTTGACTTCACCGTGCCCCGAGCACGGTCACAGATCGCGTGGGCGAAGAAAAGCTTCAGCATTCAGCACAGCGGGGCGGAACACTCGCCATCGATCTGGGCAGCACCACCACGGTGGTGGCGTATCAGAGTTCGACATCAGCCACAGCCGATCTGCTGAACCTGCCAGCCATTTGCAGTCGGGCCGGTGAAATCCCGAGCCTGGTTTGGAACGCGACGCAACGGCCCCTGATTGGTCGGCAGGTGCTCGATTCAGGGCTCAATGACTCCAGTGATATCCGTCTGCATCGGGACTTCAAGGGCCGCATCGGTCAAGCCGACGCCCCAGATCAGGAGGCAGCCCGCTGGGCAGGGGAACAGCTGCTTCAGCAGATCTGGAGTCGGCTCCCCCCTGACCTCGCAATTGAGCGGCTGGTGCTCACCGCCCCGGTGGAGTGCTACAGGGCTTATCGAAGCTGGTTGCTGCAGGCCTGCACCGCGCTGCCGGTGGCCGAAATTGCCCTGGTGGATGAACCCACCGCAGCAGCCATGGGTGCAGGGCTCCCGGCCGGATCCACGCTGCTGGTGGTGGACTTGGGGGGGAGCACCCTCGATCTGGCTTTGGTGGCGCTGGAAGGAGGCGAAGGTCGTGCAGCACCGATCGCACAACTGCTGCGGCTGGGGGGACGCAGCCTGGGGGACAACAGCCGCCAGATGCTGCGCACAGCCAAGGTTCTGGGCAAGGCAGGGCTGCGTCTCGGCGGCCGCGACATCGATCGCTGGATTGTGGATCGCTGTTGCCCGGGTCAACCCGCCAATTCCACCCTGCTCAACGCCGCCGAACGCCTGAAATGCCGTTTGAGCGACACCACGCTGGCCGAACGCGAGCAGCTGATGGAGTTGGCGGTGGATGACCAGGAGCATGTTCTCCGCCTGTCACGCAGCGAGCTCAACACCCTGCTGCTGGAGCGGGGATTCGGGGACGCCCTCGAACAACTTCTGGAGGCCTGTCTGGCCGGTGGTCGCCGCAACAATTGCAGCCTGGAAGATTTGGAAGGCGTCGTAGCCGTCGGAGGAGGTGCCCGGCTGCCTTTCCTGCGCCAGTGGCTCACCGAGAACACAGCACCAGCACGCTTGCTCACCCCGCCACCAGTGGAAGCCGTGGCCCTCGGCGCCCTGCGACTCACACCAGGGGTCGCCATTCGAGATGTGCTTCAACACGGCGTTTCCCTGCGCTTCTGGGATCAGCGCAGCAACAGCCACCGCTGGCATCCCCTATTCATGGCCGGACAACCTTGGCCGAGTCCGGCTCCCCTGGAACTTGTGCTGGCCGCAAGCCAGACAGGGCAAGACAGCCTGGAGGTTGTGCTGGGGGAACCAATCCCGCAGGGCAGCCACAGCGTGGTCTTTATCGATGGATTGCCGACCCTCCAAGAGCAGCCCGCAGGCGAGATCTCCCATCAGCCCTGGCCAGGCGACGCTCTGGTGCTGCCCCTCGAACCGGAAGGCGAAAAGGGCGAAGACTGCTTGAGGCTGCGCTGGAGCATTGATTCTGAAGCGCAGCTTCAGCTGGAAATCATGGATCTGCGCTCTGGAGAAGCGTGGGGCCACCCAATGCTGGGGGCTGTCCGATAACACGTCCGTCCACAGGCCCTTGGAACAGCAGCTGTCAATCCATAAAACAGATTCAGCTTTTGTTCATTCGTTCTTGGCGGCACCGCGCCATCTGCTGCTGCGGCTCTGGGGTCTCGGAACCCTGGGGCTGGTTCTGTCGATCGCAGCAGGCGCCTACTGGTGGGAAAAACAACTGCCTGAACGGCTCCAGAGTGCGCTCAACGCCAACAACTTCGAGGCCTGCATTCGCACCAGTGAGCAACTGGCATCCCTGCGCTGGTTGGGCGATGGGGCACCCAAAGAACAGGCACTCTGCCGCCGGAAGCATGCCGAACAGCTTTGGGAACAAGGTGACCCCATCGCCGCCTTAGCACTGCAGCAACAACTGGTCGCATCGGGCCACGGCGACCTTGACGTCGATCGCGAGACCCTTGAACGCTGGCGACAGGCCCTAAAGGATCAAGCTTTCGCCCTGTTTCGTCAGGGGGAACTTCAGAAAGCGCTCGACCTGCTGGAACCGCTGAAAGGCCACTCCCGCAGTTCGATCAGCCAACTCAGTGCAACGCTGATGGAGATCTGGAACCGCAATCAACTGGAACAGCGTCGGCTGGTGCAACTGGTGGAGCAGGAACGCTGGTGGGAGGCCCTGGACAGCCTCAACAAACTCGACCATCCCTGGTGGCAGCAGCAGGCCCGTGCCACCCGAGAACGGGTGGAGAGTGCGATTCAGGCTCTCGACGATGCCCAGGCGCACCAACAGCATCCAGCGGTGCATGCCGATGTCATCAGTGGTGAGGCGCTAGATGCTGCCGTCCAGGATCAATTGCGCCAAGGCCTGGACCCTTGGACGGCCTTTTCCTCAGGATGCAACCATCTCGGCGGTCGCGTCGAAGAAGACGGGCCAGAAAGTTTCTGTCGACGCGCATCTCCGAGCCCGTGACAAAATGGCTCGGTGGATGATTCAGGTGCGATGCAGGCGGGCGACAGGGTGACGGTTGAGGCATCCGTCGTGGTGTTCAACCATCCCGAACACCGGGGGCAGGCCTTTGACATGAAAGGGCAGAGCGGTGATGTGGTGAACGTCCTCAACGACTGGAAGGGACGGGTGATCAGCCCGACGCTGCCTGTGATCGTTGCCTTCGGCCGCTACAAAGCCCACTTCCGAGCCGACGAACTCAAGTCAGCGGGCTGACGCGGCTGAGGAACACCCCCTCCTCGCCATCCACATCCTGCAAACGCAGTTCGATGCTTTCGCTGCGTCGAGTTGGAACGACGCGCCCACAGAAATCAGGCTGAATAGGCAGTTCGCGATGGCCTCGATCAACCATGGCGAGCAGCATCACCCGTTGCGGACGTCCCCAACTCTGCAGTGCTTCCAGCGCAGCACGCACCGTCCGACCAGTGAAGATCACGTCGTCCACAAGGATCACCAGACGATCCTCAATGCTGTTGGGCAGCGATGTCAGCTGGGGCAAACGGGTCCCGATGCGCTCCAGATCGTCGCGATGGAATGTGGGATCGATCGAACCCTGAGAGATAGCGTGACCCGTCAGCCTTTCCAACTCACCCGCCAGGACCCTGGACAGCTGAACACCTCGTGTTGGGATGCCCAGCAACATGAGCCTGCGGCTGTCTTCGGCACTCTCCAGCACCTGAGACGCCAAGCGCGTCAGGGTGAAACCAAGCTCGCGCTCCGAGAGAATTTCAATCCTGTCAGGGTCAGCCATGGGTGATAAAGCAGTGCAGCGGTGTGGGGATCGGGTGAAACTGCAGCCTGAGGGCTGACGGAGCGTTAGGTTGATTCTGCAAAAGTCCTTAAGAACCGTCGGTCGCGGGTGAACGTGGGGAACAGCACTACCAACGGTTCAGGTCGCTCCGGAACAGTGGCACCTGTTGTCCTCGCCATTCTTGATGGCTGGGGCCACCGGGACGCAAGCGAGCACAACGCGATCCAACAAAGCGGCACACCGGTGATGGATGCCCTGTGGCATGCGTATCCGCACACGCTGATTGAAGCCAGCGGATCCCACGTTGGCCTGCCCGATCAGCAGATGGGCAATTCAGAGGTAGGCCACCTAACCATCGGTGCGGGGCGCATCATCCGCCAAGAGTTGGTGCGGATCAGCGACACCGTGCGCAGCAATCAACTGGGTACGAGACCGGTGCTCAAGGCGCTGGTGGAACGGATCCAACAACGGGGAGGGACCCTGCACCTGCTGGGCCTCTGCTCCGATGGCGGTGTCCACAGCCATGTGAACCACCTCTGTGGACTGATCCAGTGGGCTGCCGATAGCGGCCTCTCCGATGTCGCCGTCCATGCCATCACTGATGGTCGCGACACACCAACCCAGAGCGCACCGAACTACATCAGCCAGGTTGAAGAAGCTCTAAGCAGATGCGGCGTGGGCCAGCTCACCAGCCTCTGTGGCCGTTACTGGGCCATGGACCGGGACCAGCGCTGGGACCGCACCGAAAAGGCCTACAACCTCTACACCGATCCGGAGATCGCCGTTGACAGCCGCAAACCTGATCAGGTGCTGGCTGCCAGTTATGCCGAGGGAATCACCGATGAATTCCTCGAACCAGTGCGCCTGCAGAACAGCGTCATCAAGGACGGCGACAGTGTTCTGGTCTTCAACTTCCGCCCCGATCGCGCTCGTCAAATCGTGCAGGCGCTCTGCCTTGCAGACTTTGAATCGTTCGAGCGCAGCCGCGTTCCCTCATTGGACGTGGTGACCTTCACCCAGGTCGAACAGGATCTGCCCGTCCACGTCGTCTTCCCACCGGAGCCGCTCGACCAGCTGCTGGGCCAAGTGGTGGCTGACGCGGGGCTTAAGCAGTACCGCACAGCCGAGACCGAGAAATATCCCCATGTCACCTACTTCATGAACGGCGGGATCGAACAACCCTTGGATGGAGAAGATCGCCACCTGGTGCCCTCTCCAAGAGTCGCCACCTATGACCTTTCACCGGCGATGTCTGCCGAGCAACTCACCGACAGCTGCGTTGCTGCCATCAAAAAGGCTGAATATTCGCTGATTGTGATCAACTACGCCAACCCCGACATGGTTGGGCATACCGGTGTAATGGATGCCGCGAAGGAGGCGATCCAAACCGTGGATGGCTGCATTGGTCGGCTGTTGGATGCGGTAGGCCGTCAGGGTGGAACCATGCTGATCACGGCCGATCACGGCAATGCAGAATTGATGGAGGGAGCGGATGGACAGGCGTGGACAGCCCACACCACCAATCCTGTGCCCGCGATCCTCATCGAGGGAGAACGGCGCAAGCTTCCTGGCCATGGCAATGGGATCACACTCCGCGATAACGGAGGTCTGGCCGATATTGCACCAACCTTGCTTCAGATCCTCGACCTGCCGCAACCGGAGGCCATGACCGGTCTCAGCCTTATTGCGCCAATGTCCAACATGGACCCATCCCCCAAAACCGCTCGCTTGCCTCTCTCTGTCTGATGTTGACCTCAATTCTGTCCTGGAGCTGGATCGGCACCGGCATTCTTCTCATTGTCCTGGTGCTGCTGCACAGCCCTAAAGGTGATGGCATGGGTGGACTGGCTGCCAGCGGCAGCTCAATGTTCAGCAGCGCCAGTAGCGCGGAAGCAACGTTAAATCGGCTGACATGGACCTGTCTCGCGCTGTTCCTGTCCTTGGCCGTGATCCTGAGTGCTGGCTGGTTGACCTAAACAAACCAGCACTCAGGAACTCACAATTTCTGCGCGCATACTCTGCATACATGCATTTTGAATCCTGCGATCGAAATGACCTATATCTTCTGCATTACGACTCTGCTCTGTATCTCTAGCAAGATCCAGTAACTCTTCCTCTAACAAAAGCGAGGCCTCATCAGATGGCTGGAAATAACTAAAATCAACAGACATTAATTCGCAATACTGCTTATTACTCGACGATGCCCTGCAGTCGAGATGACCGATCAGGGAATTCTGAAGACGAGGAGAAAATAATGAATCAAACTCAGCCATTAGATCCTGACCAGCAGACAGACGCTTGCAAACACGAAAGAGCCATCGATTCCCTTCATGGGGGTGCGGAAAAAACGACTGCTGCAATGGCCGCAATGAGCTGAGATAAGCAGACATCCCATGAATCAATACTGGATGAAAGGAAAGATTCTTTCGCACATCAAATGATTCCAGCTCTTCAAGCTCCAAAGGTATCCCTGTCGAAGATAGAAAATGCTCAAGCAATGAGTAAGGATTGGAGCGTGTTGGGATATGGCAACTCACGACCGTGACAGAATCACCAAGACTCTTGACCCCGTCACAAAAACGCCGATAGTTGGAGTGCCAATTGCGATCTTTACCAACAAGAGACAAAGCAAGTAAGCTACGCTCAAGAGCCGTGAATTGACGCCAATTTAAATTATATTTTGACAAAACCTTTAAATCGCTAAGAAGCTTCTTTCGATCTCGAAAAAACCATTGAGAGAACGCAGAAACATGATAATTAGATTGCAATCTGGAGTAGCCAGAAACAACAACATGATCGAATGAATGCTTCTCCAATGCCCGCTCCGCTATCGAACACACCAAAGCTGGACGATTACCCAACATTTCATGGCTGACAACAACCTTGGAACTCGATTGGCCGGAAAGAACAAGATCGACATAATGAAAAGCGGTTTTACTATTCTTCTTCAGAGCTTGATCTGCATCACGTAGTTTCTCAGGATTTAAAAAGCAAAATCCAAGGCCACCCTTTGATGCCTGAGCAACAAGCCGCAGAGAGGCTTGAAGGGAGGAAGAAGCACACTTCTGAGCTCCAACATGAATGACCAGCTTTCGCGTCACTTAAAACCTCAGAAGCCCCTATTTCAATAAAGGTTAGAGCAAAATAGCGACTTAATGCAATGCCTAAAATTTTCACTACAGAATGCAAACGATGACGTCAAGGCCAATGCTAAAGTTGTAGGGATAACTGGAGTGCAGTGAAAAAAACAAAGCTTTTCCTGCACATTGGTCATGGCAAAACTGGCACTTCCGCCATCCAGTCATCCCTTGCTATCGCTTCAAACGATTTAGCCGAGCAAGGAATCAGTTATCCCATTCAGCAATCACTCCGGGATCGAGCATCTCGACTGGAAATCACGTCCGGAAATTGGGAGCCCAAATCCGAAGTGAGCTTGAGCGATGAATTGCTCGAAATCGCCGCAAATAATGGAGATAATTTAAAAATTATTTTAAGTTCGGAATCACTTTTTTGGCTGGTTCCAGAATTAATTCAAAACAAAAGCAAGTGGGAGAACAATATTGACATGCACATCATTCTGGCAGTACGAGAGATCGAAGAGATGCTTTCTTCAGAATACCAACAACGCGTTAAGCGACATGGAGACTCTATGCCACTAGAGCAATTCCTTCGAGCAAGACATTTCATATCATCCCATCATGCAAAGGCTGCTGAAATCATTGAATTAATGAATGAGTCAAATATCTCCAATACAATAATTAATTACTCCAGGCACAAACGAGACATCTCACAATTAATTTTCAAATTGGTTGGTGCCGAAGAACTTTATCCCGAAGACCAGATGGCTGGAGCAATCATCAACCGAAGTCTAAGCCGAAAAGAACTTGAGATGCTGATCACGATCAACGCTCTTTACTACAGCAAATTTCCATGGATTAGTACAAGAATTTCAGACGCATTGATCAAAAGTCAACCTCAGATCGAGGCCCAGCAATGCAAACTTATCAAGCCACAGCTGGAGAAAGTCTACGAACAAAACGATGCCTATCTTCAAACACTTAATGCATGCCTTGACCCAAATGAACAATTAACAATGCTCTCAACTCTCAGCCATGAAGTAATACAAGACAGTTCGCCCGAACAAGTTCAAAAAATTCGTGACGAGGAAACCATATCTATCTGCCTTATCGGAGATACACTCCAACAGACATTGACCAATGAGTCCAAGCGAAAACTCTCCAACGACACCGTAGACGCCATCATCGAATTGAGCCAGTCGGGGAAAGTTTCGAAAACCACGGAGGTTGAACTTTTGGAAGTCGCCAAAGAGAATCGACCCCAAGGATTAAAATTAGGAAAACTATTGGAACGCGCGAGGACAGAACTTTCAAAGCTTTAAACCGCGAGTCGATAAAGCTCGACCACGACATACAGAGAAAATATATTCCACGAAAATCACTGGAAAGAAAATACCACCAAAATAGAGGAATCCAAACTTAACTTAGAAACGATCCAAGCCAGTCACCAATTATCAAATCAAGAGATACAAAACAGGCTTATACCCAGGCTCTCATCTTGACAACTGATGTCAGTATCAATATAAAATTCCCCAGCCAAGAGCTGCTACCAACAACATTGCACATTGAGCGCACTCAATGAATAGCAAGGATGTATAATTTGAAACGAGAGCAAGGTGCTTAAATGAAAAAAAAATTAAACTCAAAAAAGCCAGAGAAATACAATTTTTTCATCCCACCAAAACTATCAAGCTCTCTTGCGGAAGAAGTCTGCAGTCCACTATGGAAAAAAATAATCAGTTCAATTGAAAACCAAGAAGTCGAAATAATCCTCGAAATAGTTAAAGGGATTGACACATATGAAGGCATATTGCACTTACCTCATCCTTTTATAGATGCTGTGGACACATTCCCAGTTAAAAGCATGCGTCATGGAATGTGCAACTTTATTTTCTTTCATGACTCAACCAATCGGCACCGTTGGATATTGTGTCAATCTACTTCGTTCGTTGATGCTATTTTTTCAGAAACACATTCAGGCAAGCACAAATCTTCGCCCAATGACAATCAAATACTAAACCACATCAATAGAGTTATCAAAAACTATAATAAAGCTGGCCTAACGCAAAGCTGGGCAGAGCAAGCGATATTTTCTGGGTACTTACTTGATCAATTAAGACCATATCATCACTTCTACGACCAACTCAAGTGGCTGGTGCATTTAAAAACTAAAAAGCCAATTATTAGCAATAATTCATTTTTTATCCCAAAAAGTCTAAAAAGGAGAACGCCTTCAACAACAGATCAGCCTACATTTTCTATGTTCCCATTGGTCATTGGATCAACTCAATTGGGGACGAAGCTTGACAAATATACCGACGAAATGGAAAAAGTTGTCCATGACGACAGCTTAAAAGGTCTCCATGGATGGAATACAGCAATTAATAAGCTAAAAAAATTAACGGGTAAAAAAAGAACTCTTACCCTTTGGTTTGGCATTTCTGGGCAAAAAAGAATATGGGTCGAGCAAGAAGACTTTCTACCAACTCTTGTGGAAAACCTAAAACCATGGTTCGATTCGTTTGTATTCTTAATTGATGGATTCACGCAATATGAATACACTGATGGGCAGCCCATCAAGGGCAGCAAGTCAACTCCCATTGGTCAAGACCTTGTGGTTGTCGATTCGATAAGGCATAAACTATTGCCTTATTCAAACGCTTCTATCGTCAACCTTGTTGGTCAAACTTATCGAAAAAAAATTCAATGGTGCCAGTCTGTTGACTTTTTTATTGCAAACGCTGGTGCAGGCCAGCTAGTTCCTCATCGATTTTGCAAAAAGCCAGGTATTTTACATTCCAACGAGAAACATTGTGTTTTTTCTATGGGAATCAACAATACAACCGTGAAACTGGTCGACAAGTCGCTCGTGAGCGATGTCGGAAACTTGTTTGCTAGTGATAGAAGAAAGAAGGCAGATGTATCAGGTTCTGGATTAATTAGCTACAGCATACACATAGAAGTTGTCATAAATATGATCATAACCATGTTGAATTTAAGTGAACGGCTAGTGCCGATCACCACCGATCTTTAGTAATAAATTAGTCAAAGGCCTGGTGCCTTCAGGCCTGATCCAAAGAAGGCAAGTTCCTTATGAACGCGATCCAACTCATACAACATTTTGGTTTCTTTCTTTTCGAGGATCTCAACACGTTTCAAAAGATCTTCTAACAATTTATTTTGCAGTGATTCAACTTGAACTTGCCTTTTTTGTACGCCTTGTGATGGTGGTGCCGCAGACCCTGCTGTAGAAAGAATTCCTCCATCCGTTTCGACGTACAACAACGCCAGACGCTCCAATACCTTGGAGTAAGCCTTGTCTTGGCGTCGACAGAGATCCTTAAAACGCTGGAGCGTCTCCGGGGCGAACTGAGCGGCAAAGGCACCAAGGCGCTGTGGCATTTGTCCCGACAGAACCAGACGAATCAATACATTAACCCGCGCACTTCTGCACCCCTACTCATTCATGTCTTGCAGCTGAAACCGCACCCCAACCGTTCGATGTCTTGAAGGGTCTAGATCTGACAAGGCAATGACTGAGTCAAAAAAAAGAGGCCCCGCAGGACCCCTTGATATGACTGGGATGTGGGTGATTCGGTGGTTTGCGAACCACCCGCACAGACGTCAATAGTCGAAGTCACCGCCGCCCATGCCACCGGCAGGAGCTGCTTCCTTCTTCTCAGGCAAGTCAGCCACGATGCACTCAGTGGTCAACACCATGCCAGCAATCGATGCGGCATTCTGCAGACCGGAGCGGGTCACCTTGGCGGGGTCAACGATGCCGGCAGCCAGCATGTCGACGTACTCGCCGGAAGCTGCGTTGAAGCCCTCGGCACCTGCGCGAGCCTTGACGTTCTCAGCCACAACAGCACCGTTGGCACCTGCGTTTTCAGCGATGCGCATCAGCGGAGCGGTCAGAGCAGCAGCCACGATGTTGGCGCCAATCAGCTCCTCGCCAGAGAGGCTGGAGGCAGCCCACTGCTCCAGGGCCGGAGCCAGGTGAGCCAGGGTGGTGCCACCACCAGGAACAATGCCTTCCTCAACAGCCGCCTTGGTGGCGTTGATGGCGTCCTCGAGACGGAGTTTCTTGTCCTTCATCTCAGTTTCGGTGGCCGCACCCACCTTCACCACAGCGACGCCACCGGCCAGTTTGGCCAGGCGCTCCTGCAGCTTCTCCTTGTCGTAGGTGGAGTCGGTCTCGTCCATCTGCTTCTTGATCTGTTCGCAGCGGGCGCCGACAGCCGCCTCATTGCCCTCGGCAACGATGGTGGTGGTGTCTTTGTTGATGGTGATGCGGCGGGCGGTGCCCAACATCTCCAGCTTGGCGTTCTCCAGCTTGAGGCCAGCGTCCTCGGTAATCAGCTGACCATTGGTCAGAACAGCCATGTCTTCCAACATGGCCTTGCGGCGATCGCCGAAACCAGGAGCCTTCACAGCAGCAACGTTCAACACGCCCCGCAGACGATTCACCACCAGGGTGGCGAGAGCTTCCTTCTCGATGTCCTCAGCAATGATCAGCAGAGGCTTGCCGGTGCGTGCGATCTGCTCCAGCACAGGCACGAGATCCTGAACCAGGCCGATCTTCTTGTCGGTGAGCAGGATGTAGGGCTCGTCGAGGACGGCTTCCATCCGCTCGGTGTCAGTCGCGAAATAAGGGGAGATGTAGCCCTTGTCGAAACGCATGCCCTCGGTGACCTCGAGCTCGGTCTCCATGGACTTGCCCTCTTCGAGGGAAATCACACCTTCCTTGCCAACCTTGTCCATGGCATCGGCAATCATCTTGCCGACTTCTTCGTCGTTGCCGGCAGAGATGGTGCCGACCTGAGCGATGGCGTTGCTGTCAGCGATGGGCTTGGCCATTTCCTGGATCTTGCTTACCAGGAAATCGGAGGCCTTGTCGATGCCCTTTTTCAGAGTGATCGCATTGGCACCGGCGGCCACGTTGCGCAAACCGGCCTTGACCATGGCGTGAGCCAGGACGGTGGCGGTGGTGGTGCCGTCACCGGCAGCGTCGTTTGTTTTCGAGGCGGCCTGGCGGATCAGAGCAACACCGGTGTTCTCGATGTGATCTTCAAGCTCGATCTCCTTGGCGATGGTGACACCGTCATTGATGATCTGGGGTGCACCGAACTTCTTCTCCAGCACCACGTTGCGGCCCTTGGGACCCAGGGTCACCGCAACGGCTTCAGCCAGGATGTCGATGCCTTTCTCGAGAGCGCGACGGGCGTTCTCGTTGTAAATGATGCGCTTTGCCATGGAAGGCGTTTCCTAATGAAGAGGATGAATGATGAATAGGGATGGCTGAGCCGCAAATCAGCAGAGCTGATCTCAGTTGACGACAGCCAGGATGTCTTTCTCGGACAGAAGCACGTATTCATCGCTGCCGAGCTTGATGTCGGTGCCGGCGTACTTGCTGTAGAGGACCTTGTCGCCCACACCGACTTCGGGAGCCTGACGGCTGCCATCGTCGTTGCGCTTGCCGGGGCCCACTTGAACCACTTCACCCACTTGGGGCTTTTCCTTTGCGGTATCGGGCAGAAGGATGCCGCCGGCGGTCTTCTCTTCGGATTCGGAGACCTTGATGAAGATGCGGTCGCCGAGCGGTTTAACAGTTGAGACGCTGAGAGAAACAGCAGCCATGGGTACTTGCAGGAGCAGGGACAGGGCGCAATGCGCCACGCATCGAACCGAGTTGGCACTCGATGCCGATGAGTGCCAACGTATGCAATCGGGCGGCCCCTTTTCTAGTCCTAGAGCTGTGCGGGTGTCCGAACCGCAGGCTGTGCCGACCCAACCGATGGGAGCGTTGAACTGACAGTGGTATGGTTGCGCCGCTCTGAATGGGTCCGAGCGCGTAGCGCCTGTTCCCGCAACTCTCCTTACCTATGGTCGCTTCTGCTCCTGCATCTGCTGGCACCAAGGGTGTGATCCGTCAGGTGATCGGCCCGGTTCTGGACGTGGAATTTCCCGCAGGGAAATTGCCCAAGATCTATAACGCCCTGCGCATCGAGGGCAAAAACCCCGCAGGTGATGACGTCGCTCTGACGGCTGAAGTTCAACAGCTGCTGGGTGACCACCGTGTTCGCGCCGTTGCCATGAGTGGCACCGACGGACTCGTCCGCGGCATGGAAGCCGTCGACACCGGTGCACCGATCTCAGTGCCCGTCGGCGAAGCCACCCTGGGCAGAATCTTCAACGTTCTCGGCGAGCCCGTTGACGAGCAAGGACCTGTCAACACCACAACCACTGCTCCCATCCACCGCGAGGCGCCCAACCTCACCGAACTGGAAACAAAGCCCAAGGTTTTCGAAACCGGCATCAAGGTGATCGATCTGCTGGCTCCTTACCGCCAAGGCGGAAAGGTGGGCCTGTTCGGCGGTGCCGGCGTGGGTAAAACCGTGCTGATTCAGGAGCTGATCAACAACATCGCCAAAGAGCATGGCGGTGTGTCTGTCTTTGGCGGCGTGGGCGAGCGCACCCGCGAAGGCAACGACCTCTATGAGGAATTCAAAGAGTCTGGCGTGATCAACGCTGACGACCTTTCCAAGTCGAAGGTGGCCCTTTGCTACGGCCAGATGAACGAGCCCCCCGGCGCCCGGATGCGCGTGGGTCTCTCCGCTCTGACCATGGCGGAGCACTTCCGCGACGTGAACAAGCAGGACGTTCTGCTGTTCGTCGACAACATCTTCCGATTCGTGCAGGCCGGTTCCGAAGTGTCCGCACTTCTCGGCCGCATGCCTTCCGCTGTGGGCTACCAGCCCACCCTCGGCACCGACGTGGGTGCTCTCCAAGAGCGTGTTGCCTCAACCGTTGAGGGATCCATCACCTCGATTCAGGCGGTTTACGTCCCTGCTGACGACCTGACCGACCCCGCTCCTGCGACCACCTTTGCTCACCTCGATGCCACCACGGTGCTGAACCGTGCCCTGGCCTCCAAAGGCATCTACCCCGCTGTGGACCCTTTGGATTCCACCAGCACCATGCTGCAGCCAGCAGTGGTGGGTGACGAGCACTACCGCACCGCACGCGCCGTGCAGTCCACCCTGCAGCGCTACAAGGAACTCCAGGACATCATCGCGATTCTGGGTCTCGACGAACTGTCGGAAGACGACCGTCGCACCGTGGATCGTGCCCGCAAGGTGGAGAAATTCCTCTCCCAGCCCTTCTTCGTGGCTGAAATCTTTACCGGCATGCCCGGTAAGTACGTGAAGCTGGACGACACCATCGCCGGTTTCAACCAGATCCTCGCCGGCGAGCTGGACAGCCTCCCCGAAGCCGCCTTCTACCTGGTGGGCAACATCGAGGAAGTGAAAGCCAAGGCCGAGAAGATCGCCGCCGAAACCAAGTGATCCTTGCGGGGGTGTGATTCACACCCCCAATCACGTGTTTCTCGACAGTCCGTTCTCTTTTCGAACCAAGGTTCATGTCCCTCACCCTCCGCGTGCTGGCAACAGACCAGAACGTCTTTGATGGCAGCGCCGACGAGGTGATCCTGCCTAGTACCACCGGTCAACTCGGCATCCTGCCCGGCCACATTTCGCTGCTCACCGCCATCGACATCGGTGTTCTGCGGGTTCGTGCCAACGGAGCCTGGAACTCCATCGCTCTGATGGGTGGTTTCGCCGAAGTCGATGCCGACGAAGTCACCGTTCTGGTGAACAAAGCCGAACTGGGCAGCGCCATCGATGCCGGTACCGCCGAAGCCGCCTTCCAGAAAGCCTCAACCGTCGTGGCTGGCATGGAAGGCCAACCGGCTTCTCCGGAAAAGCTCAAGGCACAGCAACAGCTGAATGAAGCCAGGGCTCGCCTGCAAGCCAGTAAAACTCCCGACTGATTCATCTGCTTCGCAGATTGACTCCAATACGCCAGGGGCTCACGCTCCTGGCTTTTTTGATGGTTCATCCGGATCACCACCTACCTTCGGGCAGACACAAAAAAACCTGCCCGAAGGCAGGTTTGGATGAACAACCTGGAGAAAGGGTTCAGGCGGTACCGCAGAACGTGACGTCGGGGAACTTGACCTTGGCCTCGTCGAGGCTCTTGCCCTTGCCTTCCTCCTGCCAGTAGTTGATCACCTCAGTGGCTTGGTTGAGCACTTCAACCCGCTCGTTATCGGTGATCCAGCTCTTCCCTTCCAGCTCGGTCTTCAAGCTTTCCCAGGCATCCTCACGGGGCCAGAAGAAGTAGGAGGTGAGGGGACTGGGGCCACCGCCGACGATCTGATCAACGGCAAGGGCCACGTTGTCGGGAAGCCAGAGGATCTTCAGCAGGAAGCGGCCCTCGTCGGCCTTAGGGGTGTAGCCGGAGGGAACACCATCGGCGTCGATGGTTGCCGTGGCCAGAGCCGCGGCGGCACCCTTCAGAACAGGACGGCCTTCACCCTCGCTGGCTGCAGGCTTTTCAGTGGTTTCAGCTGCCTGGGTGGCGCCTTCAGCCGCGTCGGCGGACGGAGTCGCGACCTCCTGGTCGGTAGGGGCAGCGCCTTCGGTGACCGGCATGGTGTCAGCGCTCAAGACAGAAATACAAACAACTAACCTACCAGCCGCTCTCCATCAGACGTTCTGGGATCTCCAACCATCCTGCTGTTCGACATTGATGGTGTGATCCGCGATGTCGCTGGCAGTTACCGAAGGGCCCTCCAATGCACTGTCCAGCACTACTGCGGTTGGCAGCCCAGCGCCGATGCCATCGATGCACTGAAGGCTGAAGGGGCCTGGAACAACGACTGGGACGCCAGCCTTGAATTGCTGCGGCGCCACGGCGCTGCTCTGCCGGATCGGACCGCACTGATCGATGTCTTCAGCGACTTTTACTTCGGCGGAGATCCAGAGGGGGACCCCAGTCACTGGACTGGATTCATCGGCGATGAGCCCCTGCTGGTGGACGCCAGCTTTTTCGCCACGCTCTCCCAGAGGAAGATGCGCTGGGGATTCGTGAGCGGTGCTGAGCCGCCCTCAGCACGCTTCGTGCTGCAGCAGCGACTGGGGCTCCAGGATCCACCCTTGATCGCGATGGGAGATGCCCCCGACAAACCAGATCCCACAGGCTTGATCCGCCTGGCCAAGGCTCTGGGGGCGGACATCGAGGGAGCTCGGGTGGCTTATCTCGGCGACACCGTGGCCGATGTGCACACCGTGATTCAAGCCCGAGAACGCTGGCCGGAGCAACGGTTCGTGAGTCTTGCTGTGGTGCCACCTCACCTGCAGACCGCGGGGCAGGCACAGGCGCGAACAATCTATGAACAACGGCTGCAGGAGGCCGGCGCTGATCTGGTGCTGAACAACACCAATGCGCTGCTGAGCTGGGAGGGAGCTATGGCATGAGGGCGGCCGTTCTCCGCGAAACTCCCCTACTCATCGGGATCCTGGCCCTAATCAGCCTGGAAACCACAACAGTGCTCGACTGGCTGCTCCTGCAACCCGCACTGCCCGTCCTCACGGGTCTTGGCCTGCTCAGTGTGCTGGTGCTGCTGATGGCGCGGGGAGTGGCGCACCATGCCGACCAACTGGCGGAGCAACTCGCGGAGCCCCTGGGGACCCTGGTGCTGACCGGATCCGTGATCGTGATTGAGCTAGCCCTGATTGCCTCCACGATGCTGACGGGAGACAGCAACCCGACCCTGGCCCGCGACTCGATGTTCTCGGTGCTGATGATCGTGCTCACGGGGGTGAAGGGCGTGACCTTAATCGTGGCCGCCAGGTTTCAGAGACAGGGCCGAACCCAGCCCATGCAGCTGGAAGACCTGGCAGCTGTAAATCAGAGCGGTTCAAGTGCCTACATCAATCTGATCACCACCATGAGCGTTCTGGCTCTGGTGCTTCCCAACTTCAGCCAGGACAGCCTCGAGGCCAACTACTCGCTCCCCATCAATTGGCTGCTGACGTTCGTGTCGATCAGCCTTTACGGGATTTTTCTGGGCGGCCAGGTCGGCCGCTACCGCAACCTCTTCATCGATACCGCTCAGCAACAAGGCTCCGACCAACTTTCCCTCGCGGAAAGCACCTCAGCGGAACCAACACCCCATGACGAATCTCAGAGCTCAATCCTGCAAAACGTCTGTCTGATGGCAGCAGGCCTGCTGGTGCTGGTGCTGATCGCGGAATCGATGGGAAGCCTGATCGAAACCGGCATCAACGACCTCGAGCTACCCAGTTCCCTCGGCGGCCTACTCGTGGGCTTGCTGGTGGTGGCACCAGAAGCTCTCAATGCCTTCCAAGCTGCAGGGAAAGGGGAGTTGCAGCGGTCGCTCAACACTCTCTACGGCTCGTCCCTGGCGACCCTCTGCCTCACGGTGCCGGCAGTTCTAGCGATCGGTGAATTCACAGGCACCGATGTAATCCTCGGACTGGATCCGATCGAAACGGTGCTGCTGGTGCTGACGCTGATCCTGGTGCGGCCGATCAGCGGCCGCGTCAGCGAAATGGATGGCCTGATGCTGCTCACCGTGGGCGTGGTCTGGGTGGCCTTGCAGGTGGTGAGCTGATCCTGGGTCAGCGTTCCATCGCGGCAACGCTCTTCAGGGCACCAGCCGTGAGCACCTCGTGGCCGGTCTCGGTAACAGCCACGTCGTCTTCGATGCGGATACCGATGCCTTTCCAGCGATCGTCGATCTCAGGCTGACCTTTAGGCACGCTGAGTCGATCGCTGACATAAAGACCTGGTTCCACCGTGAGCACCATGCCCGGCTGCAGCGGAGCGGGTTGCTCCCCGAGCCGATAAGCACCAACGTCATGCACATCAAGACCCAGCCAATGGCCGGTGCGGTGCATGTACAGGTGGCGGTAGTCGCCCCGCTCGATGATCCCGTCCACGTCCCCGATCAGCAGGCCCAGATCCACCAGCCCCTCGACAAGCAAGCGCAGGGCTGTGGCGTGCACCGCATCAGCGGTGCCTTCTGGGGCCACGACAGCAATGGCAGCCTCCTGGGCGGCCAACACCAGGCTGTAGAGCTCCCGCTGTTCCGCCGAGAAGCTTCCATTCACAGGGAAGGTTCGGGTGATATCGCCGTTGTAGTAATCCTCCAGCGAACAGCCGGCATCAATCAGCAGCAGGTCTCCGTCCTGGAGGGGTGCCGTATTGGCGGTGTAGTGCAGCACGCAGGCGTTGTCGCCACCGGCAACAATGGAGCCGTAGGCCGGGCCGCGGGCACCTTGGCTGCGGAAGTGGGCTTCGATCGCCGCCTGCACCTCAGCCTCATTCATACCGGGGCGGGTGATCGAACGGGCCAATTCGTGGGCTTCGGCGGAGATGCGACAAGCCTCCCTTAGCCGTTCCAGCTCGTGGGGCTCCTTGCGCAGGCGCAGGCGCTGCAAGATCGGGGTTGGTGCCACCAAGCCCAAGGCGGCCGTTCCCGTGCGGGCAAAGGTGTCGAGCTGTCGCCCCCAGGCGGAGAGCACCATCGATTCGACAGAAGCGTGACGGCCAACCCGAAAGGCAATGGCTTCGGCACCGGCGAGGTACTCCGGCAGTTTTGCGCTCAACTGATCCAACGGATGGGCTACGTCCGCGCCGTAACGCTCCACAGCTCCCTCAGTGCCCCAACGAATCCCCGTCCACACCTCAGCCGCAGGGTCCTTGGGCTGCACGAACAGCACGTAACGCTCTCCCTCCGGCCGATGCGGCAGCAACAAGGCCACTGCATCGGGCTCATCAAAACCGGTGAGATAGAAAAAATCGCTGTCCTGACGGAAGGGCCATTCGCAGTCGGCGTGGTGGGTGGCCAATGCGGCAGCGGGAATCACCGCAGCGGCTGCGCCCAGTTGCTCCAGGAACAGGGCGCGACGACGCGCATGGATTCCGGAATCGAAGCCGTTCACAGCAGCAGAGAGTTCAGAGGAACAGGATGGCAGTTGGCGAGGCCAAACTGGCCAAGGCCTCTACGATGCAAGGAGTTTCAGACGGCAATGAGCTCCGACCTCCTGGTGCTGTTGCTGATGGTTTTGGTGGTGCTGTTGGGCTCGGCCCTCTGCTCCGGCGTGGAAGCCGCCTTACTCACGGTGAGTCCGATCCGAGTGCACGAACTGGCGGCCCGGGAGCGCCCCGTACCCGGAGCCCGCAGGCTGGCGCAGTTGCGCAAGCGCCTGGGACGCACCTTGTCTGCCCTCGTGATCGCAAACAACGGCTTCAACATTTTCGGGAGCCTGATGCTGGGCGGTTACGCCGCCTGGGTGTTCGAGCAACGCAACATCAGCGGCGCCGCCCTGCCGGTGTTCTCGGTGGGCCTGACCGTGTTGGTGATCCTGTTGGGCGAAATCCTGCCCAAAGCCCTCGGAAGTCGCCTGGCACTGCCAGTGGCCCTGGCCAGCGCACCACTTCTTCACTGGCTTGGCCTGGCGCTCAGGCCGCTTGTGCTGTTGCTGGAGAGAATGCTTCCGGCCATCACCGCAGAAGCGGAGCTCAGCACCAACGAAGAGGAAATCCGTCTGCTGGCTCGCCTGGGCTCACAGAAGGGAGAAATCGAGGCCGACGAAGCCGCGATGATCGGCAAGGTCTTTCAGCTGAACGATCTCACTGCCCGTGACCTGATGACGCCGCGGGTGGCGGCACCAACCCTTGATGGCGGCCTGAGCATCGAAGCCCAGCGGGCCCAGCTGATGAGCAACAACGACCCCTGGTGGGTGGTGCTCGGCGATCAGGTGGACAAAGTGCTTGGGGTGGCCAGCCGCGAACGGGTGCTCACAGCTCTGTTGGAAAACCGTGGCCTGCTGACCCCCGTCGACCTCTGCGAACCGGTGGAGTATGTGCCGGAGATGATCCGGGCCGATCGGCTGCTGACGGGGTTCCGGCGCGACAGCAGCGGAGTGCGCGTGGTGGTGGATGAATTCGGAGGATTTGTTGGCGTGATCGGCGCCGAATCGGTTCTGGCGGTGCTGGCCGGGTGGTGGCGCAAGCCGGCAGCATGAGCGGGATGCAACCCACCCCGCCCCACACCGTCGAACGCTGCCAGGTGCTGCTGGAGCGCTGGAGGAACCAGCTGCAGCTGAGCGCCAAGGAACGGGGACTGCTGGGGGGTGACTTGCGGCTTCTGGATCGTCAACTGCAACGGCTGCAGCAACGGCGCCTGCGCATTGCGCTGTTTGGTCGGGTGGGGGTTGGCAAATCCAGCCTGATCAATGCATTGATCCAACGCCCGCTGCTGCAGACGGATGTCGCTCACGGCAGCACCCGGCGTCAACAGGCGGTGGATTGGCCCATGGACATTGCTGGGCTGACCAGAGTTGAGCTAGTGGACACCCCTGGAATCGATGAAATCGATGCCGCCGGGCGGGCTCGATTGGCCTCCCGTGTGGCCATGGGAGCCGACCTGGTATTGCTGGTGCTGGACAGCGACTTAACCCGGGCTGACCTGGAGGCCTTGACCACGCTTTTAGCCAGTGGAAAGCCCCTACAAGTGGTTTTGAATCGCAGCGATCGCTGGCCGGAGCAGGAGCGCGCCGCGCTGCTTCGCAGCATTCGCGGGCGTCTGCCGGTGGATCTCCCGATCACGGCCGCTGCGGCTGCACCCCGCAGCCCCCAGATCCAGGCCGATGGCCGGGTGCGCAGCACGATCACAACGCCACAGGTGAATGACCTGCGCGAGCAGCTCACCCAGCAGCTGGAGAGCGAAGGCACCCTGCTGCTGGCGATCCAGTCGCTACGCCAGGCCGACCGCTTCCAAGGAGCATGCCAGCAACTCCGGCTGCAACAGCACCGCCGCACGGCCCAGAGCCTGATCGGTCGCTACGCAGCAGCCAAGGCCACCGGTGTGGCCGTCAACCCAGTGGTGGCACTGGATATGGCGGGAGGCATGGCCTGCGATACCGCCCTGGTGCTTCAGCTCAGCCGCCTCTACAACCTGCCGATGACGCCAGCGGCGGCACGACTGCTGCTGACTCGTCTCTCCAGCCATAACGCCCTGCTGGGAGGTGTTCAGCTGGGACTAGCGGCCCTCAAACAGGCACTTCTGCTGCTGGTGCCCGTCAGCAGCGGCGGCAGCCTGGCCCCGGCAGCTCCTGTAGCCCTCGCTCAAGCCGCCCTGGCGGTGCATGCCAGCCGCCGGACGGGACGGCTCGTAGCGCAGCAATTGCTGCGCCGTCGTGGCGGTCAACCCGGAGCCCTGCTGCGCCGCTTGGCAGAACGAGATCCCGTGGTGCACCACTGGCTACTGCGCTGGCCGAAAGCTCTGGAGCAGGATCTCCAACCGCTGCTGCCCTGAGATGACCGTTGCTGCCATCGCCTTGCTGGGCACAAGCGCCGATCCACCCACCCGGGGCCATCAAGTTCTGCTGGAAGGGCTGCTGAGCCGCTACGGCCAAGTGGCGACCTGGGCCAGCGACAACCCTCTGAAACAACACGATGCCCCCCTGTCCTTGCGGGCGATGCTGCTCAGCCAGCTGGTGGAGCAATTGCAGGATGAACGCCTGGAACTAGCCCAGCACCTGAGCAGCCCTTACACCTTGATCACCCTGCAACGGGCCGCCCAGCACTGGCCGGATCGGGAGCTGGTGTTTGTGGTGGGCAGCGACCTGGCCAGCCAGATCCCCCGCTGGAAACAAAGCGATGGCTGGCTGCCGCAGTGCCGATTGGCGATCGCCCCGCGCAAGGGCTGGCCTCTCCAAGACGCGAATCTGCAAGCGCTGCGGGATCTAGGCGGACGGGTGGAGCTGCTGGATCTTGAGGTTCCCGCCACCGCCAGTTCGCAGCTGCGCCGTCAACCCAATGCAGCTGAAATTCCGGAATCGGTGTGGCCGCTGTTACTCCAGCACAATCTGTATGGCCTGTCGGGAAGCCTCTGCTGATGCGCATCGCCCTGGCACAACTCAACCCCGTGGTCGGCGACTTCGAGGGCAATGCCAAGCAGATTCTGGATGCCGTGCGCAGTGCCGAGGAACAGGCGGCAGAGCTTGTGCTGACCCCTGAACTCTCCCTCTGGGGCTATCCCCCCCGGGACCAGTTGCTCGAGCCCAGCCGCATCCAGCAGCAGGAGGCGATGCTGCAGTGGCTGGTCAACCAACTCAGCAGCAGCATCACCCTGTTGGTGGGTGCAGCGCTGCCGGCAGCGGATAACCGCAGCCCAAGGCTGCTCAATGGTGTCGTGCTGGTGAATCGCCTGGGCTGGCGGCCGATTGCCCACAAACAACTGCTGCCCAGTTACGACGTCTTTGATGAGAGGCGCTATTTCCGCCCTGGCGATGGCCCCTGTCTGCTGACTTTGCCGGACGGGAAACGGTTGGGACTCACCATCTGCGAAGACCTGTGGGTGGATGACGGCCTGCAACGCGAGCGTCTGGCCGGACCGGATCCCATTGATCAACTGATGCCAGAGCAGCCGGATCTGGTCATCAATCTTGCGGCCTCTCCCTTCGATGCCGCGAAGCCCGCCCTGCGCCAGCAATTAGCAGCTGCAGCGGCGCGGCGCCTGAACTGCCCACTGATCTATCTCAATCAAGTCGGAGGCAACGACGAGCTGGTGTTCGACGGGGCCAGTTTTGTGGTGGGCGCCGATGGCGTCGTACAGCTGGAGCTTCCCGTCTGTGAAGACCATCTCGTGGTCTGGGACAGCGACCAACCCGCTCCTGCTCGGGTCCAACCGATGGATCCCCTGGAGCGACTTTTCCGAGCCCTGGTGCTCGGAGTGCGCGACTACGCACAGAAATGCGGTTTCAAAAAGGCATTGCTGGGGTTGAGCGGCGGCATCGACTCCGCACTGGTGGCGGTGATCGCCACCGCTGCCCTGGGGAAAGAAGCAGTGGCCACGCTGTTGATGCCCTCCCCCTGGAGCTCGGCTGGATCCATTGACGATGCCTTGGCCTTGGCCGAACGACTTGGCCTGCAGGCCAACACGGTGCCCATCGCCGGCCTAATGGAGGGCTACGACAATGCCCTGACAGCACCGTTGGGGGAGGTGCCTCAAGGGGTAACGGCGGAGAATCTGCAATCCCGTATTCGCGGCACCCTGCTGATGGCCGTGGCCAACCAACAGGGGCAATTGCTGCTCACTACCGGCAATAAATCAGAACTGGCCGTGGGCTACTGCACCCTCTACGGCGACATGAACGGCGGGCTGGCGGTGATTGGCGATCTCTACAAAACCAGCGTGTTTGCCCTGTGCGATTGGCTCGACAGCCAAGCAGCCCAGGGCTGCCGGCAGTCGCTGGGGCTACCGAAGCAAGGAGAGCTGGTGGGGGAAGCGATTCGACGCAAACCCCCCAGTGCCGAGCTGCGGCCCAACCAGAAGGACAGCGACTCCCTGCCCGACTACGACGCCCTTGATGCACTGCTCAAAGGACTGATTCAGGAGCGCCACTCCGGCGAGGCCCTGGTGGCAGCCGGCCACGATCCCGCCCTGGTGGAACGTGTGGAACGGCTGCTGAAACGGGCCGAATTCAAACGGCGGCAGGCGGCACCGTTACTAAAGGTGAGTCCCCAGGCCTTCGGCAGCGGCTGGCGCTTGCCAATTGCAGCGGCCTAAAGCAGTCCCACCATTGTGATGTGGCGGGTTGCTCGCAGCGGAGCCACATTGAAGGAATCCCCCTGAAGCCGCCATGGCAGCCTCCGTCCTCTCGGCCCCGATGGCCAGCATCGGTGTGCCGAAGGAGATCAAGCTCGATGAGAAACGGGTCGCGCTGACCCCTGACGCCGTGCGGGAGTTGGTCAGCCAGGGCCTTGAAGTGCTGATTGAAGCGGGGGCCGGAGCAGGAGCAGGAATCGGCGATGACGCGTTTGCCGCGGCGGGAGCGCGCCTGGTGAACCGAGATGAGGCCTGGGGCGCCCATTTGGTGGTGAAGGTGAAGGAACCGCAAGCGGAGGAATTTGCCTTCCTGCGGGAGGACATGGTGCTGTTCACCTACCTCCACCTGGCGGCCTATCCCAGCGTCGGGGAAGCTTTGCTGGAGGCAGGCACCACCGCCATTGCCTACGAAACCGTGCAGCTGGAGAACGGCAGCCTGCCGTTGCTGGCACCAATGAGCGAAATCGCAGGGCGGCTGGCGGGCCAGGTGGGTGCCCACCTGCTGGAAAAACCCCATGGCGGTCGTGGCGTGCTGATGGGGGGCTGCACCGGCGTGCAACCGGCCAGGGTGGTGGTGCTTGGCGCTGGCACCGTGGGCTGGAATGCCGCACGCATTGCTGCCGCAATGGATGCGGAAGTGCTACTGCTCGACCGATCACCCCAACGGTTGCGCAGCCTGGAAGCCGACCGGCGCGGCCGGCTGATGAGTGTGGTGAGCAGCCGCGGCCTGCTGGAACGGTTGGTGCCAACGGCTGATCTTGTGATCGGAGCCGTTCTCACACCCGGCGGGCGGGCCCCCACCCTGGTGGACGAAGGGATGGTGCAGCAGATGCGGCCTGGTTCGGTGATTGTCGACGTAGCCATCGACCAGGGCGGCTGCATCGCCACCAGCCAGGAAACCACCCATCGCGATCCCACCGTCACCATTCATGGTGTGCAGCACTACGCCGTGGGCAACATGCCGGGTGCTGTGCCCTTCACCTCCACCGAAGCCCTCGTCAGCGTGACGCTCCCCTACATCCTGGGAATCGCCGGCCGGGGCCTGGAAGAGGCCGTGACCGAACGACCCGAACTGCTCTCGGGCCTAAACACGGTGCAGGGCGCTGTCTGTCACCCGGGGGTAGCCAAAGCTCTTGGCCTGCCGCCCCGGCATCCGATGGCCTGCCTGCGTTAGCCCTCCAACTTGAGCGCAGCCACATAGAGCCAAGGGCCATCGGCCGCGCCATCGCGACGCTGAAACAGGGAGGTTTCCTTCAACACCCCACCGCGATAACGCGCCTCAAATTGCACCGTTCCCTCCAGATCCCCTGGGCCGCCGCTGCTGACGGCAAGCACGTTCAAGCCAAGCCAATGGGTCTGGCGACAACTCCGCTGCAGGGCAAGGCGCCGCTGCTGCGCTGCAACATCCGGCTCGGGATGGGTCGCCATCAGGTAGTCCACTTCCCCACGCACAAAGGCTGAATACCTCGAGCGCATCAGCTGTTCAGCCGTTTCAGCACGCTGTTCGCCGCGATGCATGGGCCCACAGCAGCTGCGATAAGCACCACCCCCACAGGGGCAAGGGCTCTGATCGAGGGCTCCACCGAAACCGCCAGGCATCAGTCCAACCGTTGCAACGCTGGCAGTGGGCGGCCCAGAGACGCCGGACTCAATCCTTCCCGCAGAGCCAGCAACAGCCCTGCTGCCTCGCTGTAACTGCTGACATGAAAAATGCTCTGGCTCAAGCCAAGGGCGTCGGCCGTGACCGACAACACCGATGGATTGGCCACGCAAACCACGGGCAGATTGCGCTCCACACAGGCCAACACCGCCTCGCCCCCCAGGGCTCCTTCGGGAACCACAACCGCCCCCAATTGCTCGACACTGAGGTCTCCGGGCCTGTGTCGCCAAGCGGCCACCAGATCCGGTGCCCGGCTCAGCCCCACCAGCACGCATGCCAAAAAGGTGTAACCCAGTTCTTCACCCGCCGCCCTCGGGTCGAGCCTTGGATCCAGGGGCAACGGATCCAAGGCTGGCGCGTGGGCACAGGGGATCTGCAGGTGCTTCACCAATAAATGACTGATCACCGCTTCAGCGCCGGCCAAAGCGTCCACGCCACTGCCCTGGCGATAGGCCGCCAGCTCCTCACTCTCCGGATCCTCCGGGAAGCGGGCCACCACGGCGATCGCCGTCGCCCCTGCTTGCTTCAACCGTTCACCAGCCCGCAACAAGGCATCAGGAGAACCCAATCGTCCCCAGCTGGCACCACTGGCACCGCGCTCCAGCGTCACATCGAGCGGCGCATCCGTTGAAATCACCGGGCCGATATCCAAACCCAAGCTGGCACGGCAGCCCTCGGCCACCTGAATCTGGCGCTGGGCCAGCTCGGGCTCGATCCCGGCATCCAACAACAGCCCAATGCGTTGCCTCCGCACCGCTCGCAAGGCCCACTCGCCCACGGCGAAACGATCGAGGCCATAGCCCTCCACATAGTGAACGCGGGGATCGCTCCAATAGAGCGAAGCCCCATTCATCACATTGGGATGGGTGATCAAACAGCCGCTTGCTGCGGCCAACAACCGTGCTGATGGCAAGGCATCACCGGCATAACCTCCGATGTCACAACCAATGCCCGTCGGCACCAGCATCAGCGTTGGCATCGGAGCCGAGCTCATGCGCTGATCACGGCCTCCACCTGAATGGTTCGACCACCATCGGGGGCAGGACGCACATCAGTGAGGGCCCAACGCAGCACATCACCCTCTGGCGACAACTGCTGACGAATCCAGCTGCGCAGCTCAACCAGCGGCACATCAGCGGGCCAGAAGAATTGGCGTTGCAGGCTGGTCAGCCTCACTTCTGATATTGCCCGAACTGGGCTTCATAGAGCGCATCTTCCTGGCCGGTTTTAAGGGTGAGATCGGCGCGCGGGAAGGCCACGCACAACAGGCTGTAGCCCTGCTCTTGAAGCTCGCCTTTCACGCCCATGGCGTCGGGCTGCTCAACACTGCCCTCGGTGATCACCGCGGCACAGGTGGTGCAAACCCCGGAGCAGCATGAGCTTGGGATCATGACGCCAGCAGCTTCGGCTGCATTGAGCACCGTCTGGTCGGCGCGGCAGGGAAAGGTACGGATCTCGCCTTCGAACTCGGCGCGGACGGTGTAGGTGGCCACGTCGGTCATGCCGGGTGTCAGGGGAGAAGAGGCCGCATTCTCTCAGGCAATGGGCTCATCCAGGGATGTCCAATGACGGGGGTGGGGTGCGAGGTACTCCGGAGATCCACCCTGCTCTTGAGCCGTCAGAACAAAATCAAAACTGATGGAACAGCGCAGCTCATCCGGGTCGGCATTCGGCAAAACACTGTGCTGAAGACTCGAAGGGAAAAGCACGAGCAAACCTGGTCGTGGAGCTAGATCCCAATGGGATTGATTCAAAGGATGGTTTGGTGCAATCGGACCGCCATAACCCACCGCCAAGCCAGCCACCAACTCATTCGGTTGATGGGATGCATGCAGACGTAAAACGCCCTCCTCACCGGAGCCGGTGCCGGTGAGATAGAGGACAGCGCTGAGATGAGCATTGGGGTGATGGTGCCGTCCAACCGCCTGATCCCAGTCACTGATGACAGGCCAGCACCGCTGCAGATGCAGGGCGACTTGGCTTCGGGCGAACCCAATTGAATCGAGGTAGCTCCACACCTGATCATTCACCTGTTGAACCAAGGCCTGAAAGCGTTCGTCTTGATGGAGCTGCCACACACCATGGAGGTCACCCGTCCAGGCGCAACCCTCGCTGGGGTTTCCCTCTGCTTCGCCTCGACCGTCCAGCAGAGCCTGCATGCATGCGGCCAGCTGCAGTGGGTCCAGGGGGAGTTGGGTTGTGCCTACCACTGTGGGAAAGAGCTGATGCAGCTGAACCACGCCGACAACCTCAAACCCCTCAGCTCAACCGTAAACAAGCCTTGAAGTGGTGGCCTCTGTTCAAGCAGAGCCTTGACCAGTAGGAGAGACGGCAGCTTCAAGAAGACACAAAAAAGCCGGCCCAATGGACCGGCTTTCAAGGGTGGATTGATCGGAAAGATCAGCCGACCGCGGCGGCACCACCTGCCACTTCCAGGATCTCCTGGGTGATCGCAGCCTGACGGGCCTTGTTGTAATCCAGCGTCAAGGTCTTCGCCAATTCCTTGGCGTTGTCGCTGGCGTTGTTCATGGCCGTCATCCTGCTGGCCAGCTCAGACGCTGCCGATTCCTGCAGTGAACGCAACATCTGGTTCTGCAGATACAGAGGAAGAAGTGCATTCAGCAACTGTTCAGGGGTCTGCTCAAACACGATGTCCGAAGGAATCTTCGGCTCGGTATTGGCAGGACCAGCACCTGGCTCAACTGTCAACAAACCGTCCTTAGTGGTGAGACGGAAAATCTCGTCCTCCGGATCAGCAATGTCTTGAGGATCCAAAGGCAAGAGGGTCTGAACCACAGGCTTGCAGCTCACCAGGTTGATGAACTTGGTGAAGATCAACTCCACTCGATCGGTGCTCTCAGCCAGGAATTCAGCCAAGAGATCCGTGGAGATCGTGTTGGCCTCATCGGCGGTGGGCACCTGTTCGAGACCGGAGAAGGTGGCCTGGATCGGATAGTTGCGACGGGTGAAATAGCCGATGGCTTTTGTGCCAACCAGCAGAAGCTTCACATCAAAGCCTTTGCCCTTCAGTTCAGCGAAACGCTGTTCCGTGCGCTTAATGATGTTGGCGTTGTAGCCACCACACAGACCGCGATCACCAGTGATCGCTACCAGGGTGATGGTCTCCACATCGCGCTGCTGCATCAGGGGAGATGCAGCATCTTCGAAACGCATGCGGGACTGGAGATTTTCCAGAATTCGCGCCAGCCGATCCGCGAAGGGACGGCTGCGGAGCACTTGCTCCTGGGCGCGGCGCACCTTGGCCGCAGCCACGAGGCGCATGGCCTCGGTAATCTTGCGGGTGTTTTTGACCGACTTAATTCGGTCGCGGATTTCTTTGAGATTCGCCATTTCGGCAGCTCCGTCAGGCCGCAGAAGCGACCATGGTGGACACGACTTCGGTGATGGCATCCTTGAGGATGGCCTCAGCCTCAGGGCTCATCACCTTCTTCTCCTGGATTTCGGAGATGAACTCAGCCTTGTTGGACTTGAGGTACTCACGAAGTTCTCGGGAGAAGTCGACCACCTTGTCGACGGGGACGGCATCGATCAGGCCCTTCACACCCGCATAAACGATGGCGACCTGCTCAGCCAGGATCAGGGGGCTGAACTGAGGCTGCTTGAGCAGTTCACGCAAGCGCTTGCCACGCTCGAGCTGCTGCTGGGTGGAGGCATCCAGGTCAGAGGCGAACTGCGAGAAGGCAGCCAGCTCGTCGAACTGAGCCAGCTCCAGCTTCAGGGTGCCGGCAATCTTTTTGATGGCCTTGGTCTGGGCAGCACCACCCACCCGGCTCACGGAGATACCAACGTTGATAGCTGGGCGTAGACCGGAGTTGAACAGGTCAGAGCTGAGGAAGATCTGTCCGTCCGTGATTGAAATCACGTTGGTGGGGATGTAAGCCGAAACGTCGCCGGCCTGAGTCTCGATGATCGGCAGAGCGGTCATCGAACCCTTGCCCATCGCGTCAGACAACTTGGCAGCGCGCTCCAGCAAACGGCTGTGGCAGTAGAAGACGTCACCGGGGTAAGCCTCACGACCGGGCGGACGACGCAGCAAGAGCGACATCTGGCGATAGGCGGCAGCCTGCTTGGAAAGATCGTCGTAGATCACCAAGGTGGCCTTGCCCTTGTACATGAAGTACTCGGCGATGGTGGCACCTGTGTAAGGAGCCAGGTACTGCAGTGCAGCGGGCTCAGAAGCGTTCGCAGCCACGATCACGGTGTAGTCGAGGGCACCGCGCTCACGCAGCACCTCAACAACGTTGGCCACGGAGGCAGCCTTTTGCCCCACCGCGACGTAGACGCAGATCATGTCCTGATCCGACTGGTTCAGGATCGTGTCGATCGCGATGGCAGTTTTACCGGTCTGACGGTCACCAATGATCAGCTCGCGCTGACCTCGGCCAACGGGGATCATTGCGTCGATCGCGGTGATGCCGGTCTGCATCGGCTCGTGCACCGATTTGCGCTGAATGATGCCGGGCGCCATGGACTCGATCAGGCGCGTTTCGCTGGTGGCGATTTCACCCTTGCCGTCGATGGCGCGACCCAGGGAGTTCACCACGCGGCCCAACAGGGCTTCACCGACAGGAACAGAGGCAATCTTGCCGGTTGCCTTGACCGTGCTGCCTTCCTGAATGCCGTATCCCTCACCCATCAGCACCGCGCCGACGTTGTCGTCTTCGAGGTTCAGGGCGATGCCTTCGGTGCCGTCCTCAAATTCAATGAGTTCGCCAGCCATGGCTTGCTGCAGGCCGTAGACGCGGGCGATGCCGTCGCCCACAGTCAGAACGGTACCGACATTGCTGACGGAAACCGACTTGTCATAGTCCTCAATTTGCTGTTTGAGGATGGCGCTGATCTCGTCAGGACGGATGGAAACCATGGCGTGTGATCCCAGGTGGGAGTTGGGGAGGAAGGAGCGTTGGAGGAAAGAGTGAGGTCAGCTCGCCTTGGCGAGTGCCAGACCAAGGCGACGAACCTGGCCAGACAAGCTGGCGTCGATCACCTGAGATCCGAGACTCACGACGAAGCCGCCAATTAAGGACGGATCCACACTGAGGTCGATGTCGACCTTGTTGGTGCCGGCCATGGCCTGCACCTTCTTGGACAGTGCCGCCTGTTGATCCTCGGTGAGGCTTTGAGCAGAACGGACCTGGGCCAGCGTGATGCCTTGCTGTTCGCGGTAGAGCTCGAGGTAGCGAAGCATGACCGCATCAAAAGCAATGAGACGTTGGCGATCAGCCAGCACCTTCAGCAAATTGAAAACTGAAGGAGTGACATCCTCACCAACAAGAGCTTTGAGAGCTTTCTTTTTGGCGTCGGGCTCAAGAACCGGAGACACCATGGCGTCACGGAAGTCCGCGGAATCGTTCCAGATCTCAAGCAGTTGCTTGCATTGATCCGCAACGGTTTCAGACTCGCCACGGGCCTCTGTGACCTGAAGCAATGCTTCGGCGTAAGGGGTGGCCAGGGAGTTAAGGAGAGGCATCAGGCGTTCTCCAGATTTTTGATGGTGGAATCGATCAACTTGGCCTGAGCTTTGGCATCGAGACGGCCGGGTAGTTCGGCAAGAACCTTGTCGATCGAAGCAAGAGCGGCCTCACGACGAAGGCTGTCTTTGATTCGAGCGGCATCAGCCTCAGCATCAGCATCGGCACCGGCCTTGATGGCAGCCATCACGGAGATGGTCCGCTTCTCGCCTTCGGCACGGATACCTGCAGCGCGGGCCTGACCATCGGCACGAATCTTTTCGGCTTTCTGCTGGGCAGCAGCCAATTCGGACTGGGCCTTGCTCAGGTTTTCGCTGGCAGTCTTCAGGCGGGACTCAGCATCCTGCAGGTCCTGAAGAATGTCAGCGCGGCGGCGTTCCAGGATTCCTCCCAGGAACCCACGTAGGAACCAAACCAGGACACCGATCACAATGACCAGGTTGACCAGATTGGTCTCAAGCGGATTGAAATTGAGAGTCATCACGCGGTCAGCAAACGGTTGATGATCGTGGTGCTCAGCTGATCCACCTGACCCTTCAATTGGGTACGGGCGGATTCACGCTCGGCCTCGATGGCGCGACGGCTTTCCTCTTTCGTGCGGTTGGCTTCAGCTTCCGCCTGGGCCAGTGCTTCGCGGTAAAGCCGATCGACTTCTTGTTCCGCCTCAACGATCACGGCCTGAGCGGCCTGACGGGCACCTTTCAGCTGTTCAGCCAGATCAGCTTCCAGGCGTTCAACCTGGGCAAGCTTCTGCTTGGCGTCAGCACGACTGGTGGAGATGTAGCCCTCACGATCTTCCACGACCTTGCCGACCGGACGGAAGAAGAGAACATTGAGCAGGAAGGTGAGGAGAACCACCTGAACCGCCATTAGCGGAAGTGTGGCATCGAGGTCGAAAAGACCTCCCTCCGGAACACCTGCTTCAGCGAGCAGAAGCCAGGTCATGGAAAGGTGCGCTGGAAAGGAATCGAAACAAGGAGTTCAGAAGGGGGGATCAGAGATCCCCCGGCACTGATCAGCCGGCGAAGGGGTTGGCGAACAAGAGCACCAGAGCCACCACCAGGCCGTAGATGGTCAGCGATTCCATGAACGCCAGGGACAGCAGCAGGGTGCCGCGGATCTTGCCTTCGGCTTCGGGCTGACGGGCGATGCCCTCAACAGCGCCGCCGGACGCGGTGCCCTGACCGATACCAGGGCCGATGGCGGCGAGGCCGACTGCCAGGCCAGCGGCCACAACGGAAGCGGCGGAGGTGATGGAATCCATGTTGAGTGGTGTAAGGGGAAGCGCTGGTAAGCGCTGTACGGAATGGTCTTGGGGATCGGTTCCCCCCGCGCAGGGACATTCCCGAAGGAATGGGCCCGGGTGCATTGCCGGACCTGCGCGCGGATGTGTTTAGCAGATCGCCGATAAAAGGCGAAAGAAAAGGGGGCGTTTAGTGGGCTTCGTGAAGACCTTCACCGATGTAGAAAGCGGTGAGGGTCGCAAAGATCAAAGCCTGAATGGCACTGGTGAACAGGCCAAGCAGCATCACGGGGAGAGGCACTAAAAGCGGAACCAGGTAGACCAGCACACCCACCGCCAATTCGTCGGCGAGGATGTTGCCGAACAAACGGAACGAGAGCGAAAGAGGCTTAGTGAATTCCTCGATGATCTTGAACGGGAGCATGATTGGAGTCGGCTCCACGTACAGCTCGAAGAAACGCAAACCCTTGCGGCTCAAGCCGGCATAGAAGTACGCCAGCGACACCAGCAGAGCCATCGCCACCGTGGTGTTGATGTCTGCCGTGGGAGCGCCGAGTTCACCCTCTGGTAGTTCGAAGATCTTCCAAGGGATCAGGGCACCGCCCCAGTTGCTCACAAAGATGAACAGGAACAAGGTGCCGATGAATGGCAGCCAATCGCGGTAGTACTTCTCGCCGATGTTGTCGCGGGCGATGTCGCGGATGAAGTTCCAGAGGAACTCCATCAGGTTCTGCAGCCCCAAAGGGTCGCGCTGCATGTTGCGGGTGCCAGCCAGCACCAGGGCAAGCAGGATGCCAATCAGGATCCAAGAGCTCAGGAAAACCTGGCCATGGAGGTACAGATCGCCGATCTGCCAATACAGGTGGTGGCCCACTTCCAGTTCAGCGAACGGAAGTGGTAGGGGCAGCAAAGCCATGGGTGCAGAGAAAAGTGCTCAGCTTCAGCGGTCGTCGAAAACGTGCTGAAGAATCAGGGCGGGCTTGTAGAGAAGGAATCCCAGGAAAGCCGGCAACAGATCGAGCTGGGGCAGCTTGGCCGAACCAACCACAAGCAAGGTTGGAACGATGAGCTGAAAACGCCCCAGTCCACGGGACTGGTCACTGAGCCGGGCCACACTGCGGGCAAGCAAGCGCACGTACAAAAGTCCGGCGCAGGAGCCCACAAAAACACTGCCAGCCACCGAAAGGTTCATGGTGAGAGCCACGATCGGAATCGTGACGACGGACACCAGAACGGTGGCCAACAGCAGACGACGCTGAAGACGGTAGAAATCCTCCAAGCGCTGCCTGAAATGGCGCGCGGAATCTATCACGCGTATTTCCTTAAGCCTTCAGCAGCACCAGCCGCCGATCCACCAGGCGGCGAATCACCGTCGGCTGAGCCAGGGTTCCCAGCGGAGCATCGGGCTGTTCCTGCAGCCTCTGCAGCAACTCCCGCTCCTCATTCGAAAGCTGCAGCGGTTCCATATCGGTGCCAAGGATCGGATCCGGCTCGCCCCACAGACAGGGCTGGCGCAACCCATGGGACTGCAGCAAGGCCTCATCGCTCAGCACTGCCGGTTCGATCGGCTGGGCAGAAAGGAAAAACTCGAAGTGGCTGATGTCGGGATCCAGCTGCTCCACAAGCTCCCATTGCTGAGGAAGGGGCAACGCTTGGGCACGCTCCAACAACTCCCCGTTCAACAAGCGTGCCGGATCCCAGACCTCCGGATTCGAGAAGCCGGCGAAATGAAGGCCTGCCGTGGCGATGTATTGGAACAGCCGCTCAAGGTTGTAGCTGGTCTCCTGCGGATGCAGATACATGTCCGCGAAGTTGGCATCCGCAGCACAGTCCACGGCCCAGCGTTCACGGTGATGACGGGCGAGACGATTGGTTTCGGGCAGGGTGTCAAAGAGATCCCTACCAAGGCGCAGCCCCTCCGCCCCGGTACCGGCCTGCAGAAGAGTGAGAGCTTTCTGGGTCCGGTGAATCTCCCAGCGCCCTGCATCGGCATAAAGAAAGAGATGGAGCAAACCATGGGGGGCCAACAAACCGCTTAAAGCGCGCAGGCCCGCTTCCGGCTGATCCAGGTGGTGCAACACCCCCACCGAATTGATGTAGTCGAAGGGTCCTTCGTCAGCGAGATCCAGAAGACTGCGCTGCTCCTGACGCAGGGAGGTCACCTGCTGGGCCGCCCCGGAGCGCTGACACCGTTCCTGCGCCACCGCCAGGGCCCCATCACTGATATCCACCCCGAGCACATCCGCACCCGGATTGAGATGGCAGAGATAGTCAGTGCTGACGCCGGTGCCACAGCCGGCATCAAGAATCCGCGGCCGCTCCATCCCAGATGGGATCAGTCCGTGGACTGCGGCCAGAACGCTGCGGTGACACCACCGCCAGTTGTATCCCGGGGGCGGTCCGTCCTGAAGCGGGTCGCCCGGGAAAGGGAAGCGGTCATAGAACGCACTCACCACGGGGGTCGCAGCATCACTGGGCTTTGGGTGGGCCATGGAGTGCAGATTCGGCGCCTGCGAGCTTTTCACGTCACACCCAGCGAGACACTCCGACACCGCAGGGCCTGCAAACATTTGTTCATGGGGCCGCGGAGCACCATCCCGACAGCCGTAACGTGGCGCGATCCGGCTTGCTTTCGTCGATGACAGTGACCGCCAGCAGCGGCAGCCCGCGCGTGTCTCCCCAACTGTTCGACACGCTGCCGCTCTCCAGCGTCCGTCAGGCAGAGCAGCAGGACCGTTTCCCTGACAACGGGGAACTGAACAGTCTTGTGACCTTCTTCCGAACTGGTCAAGACCGGATCGAGGCGTCCAGGATCATTGCGGCGAATGCCGAGGCCATCGTGGCCCGCGCCGCCAACAGAATTTTTGTGGGGGGCACGCCCCTCTCCTTCCTTGAATCGCCGCTAACAACGGGCGAGACCGGACGCAGTAGTGGTCAGGGGGGCACACCACTGGCAGCAGACCAAGCCGCCTTTGAACAGTCGGTACGCACCTTCACCGGCGACAGCGGCAGCACAAAGAGAGGCAACTTTCTGACCCGTCTTTTGGAAGGAGCCGGTGGGGATGCTGATATTCGTGTGGTGCTTCCGACAGGCTTCAACGCCATCAGTGTGGCCAAGTACGGCCCGGCTTTCATGCGCAAGTCGGTGCGCGATATGGGCTGGTTCCTGCGTTATGTGGGTTACGCCCTGGTGGCTGGTGACCCCAGCATCCTCGCGGTGAACACCCGCGGCCTGCGGGACATTCTTCTGGAGAATTGCTCCCTGGCTGCCACCAACGTGGCCCTTCAGGAGATGCGGGCAGCCTCCGCCGAACTGCTACGGGACCGTCCTGAAGCCCGTCAGATGACGATCGACTGCTTCAACGTGCTGTTGCAGGAGCTGGCCATACCCACCCCCAGCACCAAGCAGCGGCAGGGGAGTGCAGTTCAACAAGGTTTGCAACTCCCGGCGATCTACGCCCTTGCCTCAGAAGGCCGCCAGCTCTTTGAGATGCGGCCGGGCCTCTCCGGAGCAGAAAAAGCAGAAATCATTCGCGCCGCTTACCGCCAGGTGTTTGAGCGCGACATCGCCAAGGGTTATTCCCAGACCCCCTGCGCAGACAAAGCCAGCGCGGTCGCCCAAGGCCAGATCTCGATGCGCGAATTCGTTCGCGCCCTCGGCCGCAGCAAGGAATATCGCCAGCAGTTCCACGACGGTTTCGTCAACAGCCGTGTTGTTGAACTGGCCTATCGCCACTTCCTCGGACGGGGCATCAGCTCCCTCGAGGAATTCCGAAAGTCGTTCGCCATCCTCAGTGACCAGGGCCTCAATGGCCTCGTGGATGTACTGGTGAATTCCTCGGAATACGCCCAGGCCTTTGGTGAAGAAACAGTTCCCTACCTGCGGGATCTCGGCACGGAAGCCCAGGAAAGCGCCGGCTGGGGATCCAACCGAAAGCTCTTCAACTTCAGCGCCCCCTTCGATGGCGCACCGCAATACGTCACCCTCTACGCCTCCTACCGCCAACCGTTTGCCGACCAGCACGTCTACGGCGGTGGCAATGATCCGGTAGCCAACAAATTCGGAGCCATCTTCCCGAGCGGCACAGCTTCAGTGGCCACCCGACCAGCCCCCTACGGCTACGACAGCCGCCGCCTGCTCGTGAGCAATGGGCTCAACAGCCCCGGCCAGCTGGACAGCGACAGTTTCCGCAAGAGCCGCCCACGCAAGAGTGGTCCGCGCGTCATGCGACTTCAGCAGATCGCCACAGGTGGCACTGTGAATCCAGGCCGTGGTGGTCAGCCCAGCGTGCGCACGACTGAGGCCAGCACCCAAGCCGTGATCAAGGCGGTTTACGTGCAAGTGCTAGGCAACGGCGGCTATGCGGGAGAGCGAATGAGCTCTGATGAAGCCCGCCTCGAAAATGGGGATATTCCGCTCAAGGATTTTGTTCGGGCCGTCGCCAAATCCGATGCTTTCCGACGCCGCTACTGGAGCGGCCTCTACATCGTGAAGGCGATCGAAGTGATGCATCGCCGTTTGCTTGGCCGACCCACCTTCGGACGCTGGGAAATCGATGCCCTTTTCGATACAGCCGCACGACACGGTTTCTATGGAGTGGTTGACGCACTGATCGACAGCAAGGAATACAGCCAAGCGTTTGGAGCCGACACAGTCCCCTACGAACGTTTCATCACACCCGGTGATGTGACTGCTCGCCGGGCTCCCGGCTGGTCACGTCCTCTCAAGATTGAAGCTGCCGCTGATCTGACCCTTGGCAGCCGTCCTGAAACCCATCGATCCGAAGCGTTCCGCAGCAGTGGCGATGTAACACCACGCAACCTGCCTGACACGCAAAAAGCAACCAGCCAAGACTTCACGACAACAACCAACGCAAACGCCGCGGGGCCCAGTTGGCTGTCGGTGGTGCGTCGACAAGGTCTTGCATCCAACAAGACTGGCTTCCCAATGCGTCGAGCCAGCAACTCAACGCCAACCAGCATCGGGGGTCGCACCTGGAGCGTTGAGCTCATTTCTTCCAACGCGCGGAGTGGACAGGCACTCCCACGCATGGGAATGGCCCTTGTCACGGAAGGAGCTTCAGGGTTCCGCTTGCGGGGTGGACTTCCCGCGATGCTCGAGCTGAAACAGCCTTGCAGCGAAGATGAGCTACAGACGGTTCTCGATGCGACTTACAAGCAGCTGCTCAACCGTGTCCCCACCGGAAGTGAGCGTCTGATCAGCGCGGAGTCACGTCTGCGCAATCAGGACATCGACCTGGCTGATTTCATCGCTGAAGTGGCGATGAGCGAGGCGTTCCAGAACCGGATCTCCTCGATGGCACCGCTTCGGGCCGCTTCCGCTGCTGGTTTAGCCCTGCTGGGGCGGGCGACCACACCTGCTGAGACCAGCCGCTTCCTGATCACACGAGCCCAGGCAGGCCATGGTGCTGCGGTGACCGAATTGCTAGCAGATCGCATCGGCACAGCGGTGCCTCGCGTTGATGGCATGAACACCAGCTCAGGGGTTCCACAGGCCACAATTCAGCGGACAGCATCGCTGTACAACGGAAACGCCGGCATGAATCCCTCCTCGAGCGAGGCGATCTAAGCCGTACGGCCCATTTCAGTGACTAACAACCGCCACATTCGCGGCGGTTGTTCTCATTCGATCCCGGTGAAGTACAGCTTCCTCGGGATCATTTTGTGCGTCTAAGACGCATCCCGAGCGAAGTCGCAGATCGCAGTTATGCCAGTACTTTTCTGCGCAACAAATCAGCCATGAAGAACTGTTACCCGGGCAAAACTCCCCGGCCATGGTCAGCGCAGAATGCCTCAGCCGAATCCAACGGAGCGAGCTCACAGCGGTCACTGTTGACCGATGTGAACAAGTCTCACTCCCGACGCTTCGACCCCCTGTCCCAGCCTTTAGTCTGAGACTCGATCCCTCGGGATCACCCCTTATTCACCGGATACCGGTCTCCTACGGGCGGCCGCTTGTTTCGAGGCAGAACTGCATGAGCATCGTCTCCAACTCGATCATCAACGCGGACGCCGAAGCCCGCTACCTCAGCCCTGGCGAACTCGACCAGATCAAAGCCTTCGTCACCGGCGGTCAACGCCGTCTGCGCGTGGCTCAGGTCTTGTGCGAGAGCCGCGAGCGCATCGTCAAGCAGGCTGGAGGTCAGCTGTTCCAGAAGCGTCCCGACGTCATCTCCCCTGGCGGTAACGCCTACGGCGAGGAGATGACCGCCACATGTCTGCGCGACATGGATTACTACCTCCGCCTTGTCACCTACGGCATCGTTGCCGGTGACGTAACTCCGATTGAAGAGATCGGTGTGATCGGCGCAAAAGAGCTCTATCGCTCCCTGGGAACCCCTCTGGAAGCTTTGGCTGAATCCGTGCGCGAGATGAAGATCGTCGCCATGGGCCTCCTCACAGGAGCCGACGCAGAGGAAGCCGGCACCTACTTCGACTACGTGGTTGGCGCCCTCGCCTGAACCGCTCGCTGATTTTCTCCCTCGTCTCCTCACGGATCCATGCAAGACGCCATCACCAACGTCATCAACAAGTCGGACGTCCAGGGCCTGTACCTGGATACGTCCTCGATGAGCAGCCTCGAGTCGTATTTCGCCAGTGGTGAACTGCGCGTGCGCGCTGCCGCCACCATCAGCGCCAACGCTTCAGCCATCATCCGTGATGCCGTTGCCAAGGCCCTGCTGTATTCGGACATCACCCGTCCCGGCGGCAACATGTACACCACCCGCCGCTACGCCGCCTGCATCCGCGATCTGGACTACTACCTGCGGTATTCCACCTACGCCATGCTCGCCGGCGACACTTCCATCCTCGATGAGCGGGTGCTTAACGGCCTCAAGGAGACCTACAACTCCTTGGGAGTTCCCATCGGCGCCACTGTTCAGGCAATCCAAGCCATGAAAGAAGTCACCGCTGGACTGGTCGGCCCTGACGCCGGCAAGGAAATGGGCGTCTACTTCGACTACATCTGCTCCGGCCTCGGCAACTGAGCCCCATGCGGTTGTTCAAAGTCACAGCCTGCATCCCCAGCCCTGAAAAGGTTCGGACGCAGCGCGAATTGCAGAACACCTTCTTCACCAAATGGGTTCCCTATGACAGCTGGTTCGCTGAGCAACAGCGCATCCAGAAACAGGGGGGACGCATTATCAAGGTGGAACTCTGCACCGGGGGGCAGCAGGTCAACGTCGGCAACTGAACTCCCTTCCAATTCAAGGCCAAGCCCGGTTCAACACCGGGCTTTTTTATGGCCCATCAACCATTAAGCGTCTTCGCCACCAGAAGCTCTAGATCCGGCAAATCAGCCGCGTCGGCCTCACCCAACCAGAGCACGTACTCGTGGTTGCCGGCGGGGCCTGTGAGCGGCGAGGCCACGAGGCCCTGCGGCTGCCAACCCGACTCCCCAGCGGCTGTGATCACGGATTCGATGGCATCACGATGGGCCGCCGGATCACGAACCACACCCCCCTTGCCAACCCTGTTCTTACCGACCTCAAACTGCGGCTTCACCAGCACCAGCGCCTCGGTACCTGGACCCTGCAACAGCCGGCGCAAGGCAGGAAGGATCAGACGCAGCGAAATGAACGACACATCGGTGACCGCAAGACTGGGCCAGGGGTCATCCGCCGTATAGAGAACCTCGGGTTGGAGGTGGCGCAGATTGGTACGTTCACGCAGAACCACCCTGGGATCGGTGCGCAGGCTCCAAGCCGTCTGGCCATAGCCCACATCCACGCCATAGACCCGGCTGGCTCCGTGCTGCAGCAGGCAATCGGTGAAGCCACCAGTGGAGATGCCGCCATCCAGGCAGACGCGATCCTCCACCCGTACAGAAAAGGCCTGCAATCCAGCCAACAGTTTTTCGCCGCCACGGGAGACGAAGCGAGGGGGCTGTTCCACCCGCAATTCACGCTCGGCCGTGACTTCCGTGCCGGGTTTGTCCAGCAGCATGCCGGCTCCATCCCGAACCTTGCCAGCACGAATCAGCTGCTGCGCCTGTTGCCGTGAACTGACCAGGCCACGGGTCAGGAGTTCCAGATCCAGACGCTGTTTGGACGCCATTGCGACATAAAAGCAGACCGATCCCGAAGAAAACCGGCGATCCAGAGGCTGAAGCCGGTTCTGCCGTGAGGATTTCCTCCAATCTGCGTCGAGAGACGTGTCCACCCACCGCCCCCAACCCGCCAACGTGGTGCCTCTGTTGAGGCCCGGCAGCTTTGTGCGGCTCGACAACCAGCCGTCCGACCTGCCTCCCTTCCAGGTGCTGCACTGCCGTGGGGGCCGCTGCTGGGTGCGCCAGCAATCTTGGGGGTCCCACGTGCAATGGGAAGTGGAGCACGAGCGCCTCAGTGCCGCCTGAACAACAGCATCTTTGCCTTGGCAAAGCCCAGCTTTCACGGCTCAATGGAGCATCGAGAGTCCCTCTGCCCAGTACCGGTGAACGCGACAGCGCCTAAGTCCATTTCTGCCAGGCGTGAAAAGACCGGGGGACGTAATAACGGAGTGTTTCAAAAGCTGCTGCCCTTGCCCTGGCAGCTCTGGCCGGCAGAGGCCCGCCTACTGATGGGATTGGCCGGGTTTTGGAGTATTGCAGGACTGGTGATCCTGGCCTCGGCCAGCTGGTGGGTAGCCCTGCGGGAAATGGGTGATGGCGCCTTCTACCTGAAACGGCAGGCGATCTGGCTGATGGCGAGCTGGAGCCTGCTCGGCATCACGATCTCCACCAGCCTTCGGCGCTGGCTGCGCTGGTCAGGCCCGGGGCTTTGGATGGGCTGCCTGCTGATCGCCGCCACCCTGGTGATGGGCACCACCGTGAACGGCGCCAGCCGCTGGCTGGTGCTGGGGCCCCTGCAGGTGCAGCCATCAGAACTTGTGAAGCCCTTCGTGGTTCTGCAGGCCGCCAACCTGTTCGCTCCCTGGAGCCGGATGAGTCTCGACCAGAAGCTGCTCTGGCTCGGCAGCTTTGGCGGACTGCTGTTGCTGATCCTCAAGCAGCCCAACCTTTCCACCGCCGCCCTGATGGGACTCACCCTGTGGATGGTGGCCATGGCGGCTGGCCTGCGCTGGCGCAGCCTGGTGGGCACCGCCCTAGCCGGATCGCTTCTGGGCACCGCAAGCATCCTGATTAACGAGTACCAACGCCTGCGGGTGGTGTCATTTCTGGATCCCTGGAACGATCCGATGGGGGATGGCTACCAACTGGTGCAGAGCCTGTTGGCGATCGGATCGGGAGGCTGGATGGGCCAGGGGTACGGCCTCTCCACCCAAAAGCTGCAGTATCTGCCGATCCAGAGCACCGACTTCATTTATGCGGTTTTCGCCGAAGAATTTGGATTTGTCGGCTCGGTGCTGCTGCTGTTGTTCCTCATGCTGGTGGCCTGGGTGGGGCTGCGAGTGGCCCTGCGCTGCCGCAGCAACCAGGCGCGGCTTGTGGCGATCGGTTGCACCACGATCCTTGTGGGCCAATCGATTCTGAACATTGCGGTGGCCTCTGGGGCCATGCCAACGACCGGTCTGCCGCTGCCGTTGATCAGCTATGGAGGCAACTCGCTGATGTCGAGCCTGGTGATCCTGGGGCTGCTGATCCGCTGTTCGCTGGAATCCACCGGCTTGATCGGCGGACGATCGAGCACACGACCACGGCCAGTGCGCCAACGCTGAGCTTGACGAGCCAACCGGCTTGCCTGGATAGGCTTTGGAAACTCGTGGGCTTCTGTGGACCTGCTGCTGCTCTCCGATCTGGCCCAGAGCAGCGAACAGCTGCTGCAGCGTGCCCTGGCGGATCCCGGTCCGCTGACCCTGGCACTGGTGTTTGGTGGCGGCGCACTCACCAGCCTGGGCCCCTGTTCCCTGTCGTTGCTACCGGTGACCCTGGCCTATCTGGCGGGCTTTGAAGATGGCCAACCGGCCTGGCAGCGGAGCCTGGCCTTTTGCGGCGGCATCGTCGGTGCTCTGGTTGTGCTGGGCAGCGTCAGCGGGCTGCTGGGCCGAATTTACGGGCAGGTGCCGGCACTGATTCCCACATTGGTGGCGATCCTGGCGGTGGCAATGGGGCTGAACCTGCTGGGGGTGCTGCGGATTCCGCTGCCCAGTGGGCCGGATCCGGAGCTGTGGCGTCAAAAGGTCCCGGCCCCACTGGCACCCGTTGCGGCGGGACTGGCCTTTGGCCTGGCGGCCTCCCCCTGCACCACACCAGTGTTGGCGGTTCTGCTGGGCTGGATCGCCCAAAGCGGACGTCCCCTGGTGGGAGTGGCCCTGCTCAGCAGCTTCGGCATCGGCCAGGTGCTGCCTCTGCTGCTGGCCGGCACATTTGCAGCAGCTATTCCCAAACTGCTGGCGTTGCGGGGCATCAGCCGCTGGGTGCCGCCGGCCAGTGGCGTCGTACTGCTCACCACCGGCCTGCTCACTCTGCTGGCCCGCTGGAGCTGATGGCCGTGGCGATGCTTAAACGCCTGGCGGCCTGGCTCAGCGATCTGCGGCTGGCGATCGTGCTGCTGCTGCTGATCGCCCTGGCCAGTGCCGTGGGAACAGCCATCCCCCAGGGGGATCCCCCCGTTAGCTACATCGATGCTTACGCCACGAGCCCCTGGCTGGGCCTGCTCCACGGCGAGCAAGTACTGCGACTACAGCTCGATCATGTGTATTCCAGCGGTTGGTTTTTGGCCTTGCTGGCCTGGCTCGGCCTCGCCCTGATCCTCTGCAGCTGGAGACGTCAATGGCCAGCCCTGGTGGCAGCCCGGCGCTGGATCGACTACCGAACCACGCGCCAACTGAGCAAATTGGCCATCGCCGAAAGCCAGGCCTGCCCGGACCCCAGCCAGGGGCTGACGCAGCTGGAGACGGTGCTGCGGGCCAGCGGATGGGAGGTGCAACGCAAGTCACAACGGCTGGCGGCCCGGCGCGGCGCCATCGGTCGAGTGGGACCCTTGCTCGTGCACACCGGCCTGGTACTGCTGATGCTGGGCGCGGCCTGGGGGGCACTGGCGGGGAACCGCCTGGAGCGCTTCCTGGCCCCAGGCCGCAGCCTCGATCTGCTGGATCGCGATGGCACCAGTCAGCTGACGATCACCCTGGACCGCTTCGCCATTGATCGAGATCCAGCCGGGCGTACCGAACAGTTCCGATCGGCGCTGCAGCTCAAGGGACCCAACCAAAGCTTGGATGCCGAGATCAGCGTCAATCACCCGCTGCGGCATCGGGGCATCACCATTTATCAGGCAGATTGGTCGCTCGCAACGATCAGCCTGCAGATCGGGCGCAGCCCCGTGCTGGAACTGCCGTTGCAGACCTATCCGGAGCTGGGTGATCAGATCTGGGGACTGGTGCTGCCGACCCGCCCCGATGGGACGGAACCGGTGTTCCTGAGCCTGGACAGTGAACAAGGGCCCGCCACGGTGTTCGATGCGGACGGCCAACAGATCGCTCGGCTGCAGCCTGGCGGTCCAGCCGCTGAGGTGAAGGGATTACCAATGCGGGTGGACTCGGTTCTACCGGCCAGCGGCCTTCTGCTCAAACGGGATCCTGGAGTTCCACTGGTTTACTTGGGCTTCGCGGTGCTGCTGGTAGGAGGTGGTCTGAGCCTTGTAGCCACCCGTCAGCTCTGGGCCATCGCAACCGATGGAACCCTCAGTGTGGGCGGCCTCTGCAACCGCAATCTCGCCGCCTTCGCCAATGAATTACCCCTGCTAGTGCAGCAGGTGGTAGCTCCATCGGCCGACCCTGGACAAAGAGTCGATCAGCAGGGCTGACGGGTGCCGTGACTGACCCTCACCACAGTGTGAACGTTGCCACGGGGATTGAAGTCGGCTTCCAACTGCATCCAAACCGGATCGGTGGCCGCGACCAGATCGTCAAGGATCCGATTGGTCACCTCCTCATGGGAGATCGACTGGTCACGGAAGCTGTTCACGTAAAGCTTGATGGCCTTGAGCTCCACTACACGGGGCCCTGGTTGGTAAATCAAGCGCAGCACGGCGAAATCGGGGTAGCCGGAGAAAGGGCACTTACAGGTGAATTCGGGCAGCTCGATCGATATCTCGTAGGGCCGGCCAGGCCTAGGATTGTCGAAGCAGATCAGCTCGGCGTCGGCGATGGCGCGTTCGCCGTAGAGGGGGGTCTGAGTCAAAGGGATCAACTGGGCCAGTACTGAGCAGTGACCCTAAGAAGTCAAGCTTCAGCAGCGTTCTGTAACAGCGGCCACGCACAGCTCTGAGAACCGCGGCATCCTTTAGACAAGATCAATACTCCCCCCATGAAAAAGGTCGAAGCGATTATTCGTCCTTTCAAGCTGGAAGACGTAAAGGTGGCGTTGGTCGAAGCCGGAATCATCGGCATGACCGTGAGCGAGGTCCGCGGATTCGGTCGCCAAAAAGGGCAGGTAGAGCGCTATCGCGGTTCGGAATTCACCGTTGAGTTTCTGCAGAAACTGAAGATCGAAGTTGTGGTCGAAGACGACCGAGTGGAAGAGGTGGTCAAGTCGATCGCCGATGCCGCCCGTACCGGCGAAATCGGCGACGGCAAGATCTTCATCAGCCCCGTTGAATCGGTGGTGCGCATCCGCACCGGCGACCGTGACAGCACGGCGCTCTGAGCTGCCGAAGCGAAAGAAGCTCCTATCCGCCCCGGCGTTCTCCAAGCCTGAGCGGGTCAAAACTGACGGAATTCCGAATTCTTCGGCGAATTCGACCAGCCGATACCAGGTCATTCGCCACTCGCCCAGGGTGGAAGAATCCCCCTCAGAATCACCGGAGCTGAGCCTCCTTGCGGAGTTTGGTTCTGTTCAAAGGGGGGCGGGCACCCGCTCATACAGGCACAGAAGATGGTGATGCTGTAGCTGTCGCGCAGGGGCGGCCCCATAGATTTGTTGGGTTGTTCAACCGTGCGCGCCGGTGATTGAGCGTTACACCCTCCCTGAGATGGGAGCCGTCTGGAGTGAGCAGGCGAAATTCCAAAGCTGGCTGGATGTGGAGATCGCCGCCACCGAAGCCAACTGCCGGCTCGGCCGGGTGCCCCAGGAGGCCCTCGACACCATCAAGGCCAAGGCCAGCTTTGAGGTGGAACGCATCCTCGAGATCGAAGCCGAGGTTCGTCATGACGTGATCGCCTTCCTCACCAACGTGAACGAACACGTCGGCGATGCCGGTCGCCACATCCATGTGGGCATGACCAGTAGCGATGTGCTCGATACGGGCGTGGCCCTGCAGCTAAAACGCTCCGTAGCCTTGCTGCGGGACGAACTCGATCTGCTGGCTGAGGCCTTGCGCGAACTGGCCCGGGCCCACAAGAGCACGGAGATGATCGGTCGCTCGCATGCCATTCACGGTGAGCCAATCACCTTCGGCTTCAAGGTGGCCGGCTGGCTGGCCGAAACCGAGCGCAACCGCACCCGCCTCGAACGGCTCGAGCAGGATGTAGCCGTGGGCCAGGTCAGCGGCGCCATGGGCACCTATGCCAACACCGATCCTCAGGTGGAGGCAATCACCTGCGAGATCCTCGGGCTCACACCCGACACTGCAAGCACCCAGGTGATCTCACGCGATCGCCATGCCGACTACGTGCAGACCCTCGCCCTTGTGGGCGCCTCCATGGAACGATTCTCCACCGAAATCCGCAACTTGCAGCGCACCGATGTGCTCGAAGTGGAGGAAAACTTCGCCAAGGGCCAGAAGGGCAGCTCCGCCATGCCCCACAAACGAAACCCAATCCGCAGCGAGCGGATCAGCGGTCTGGCCAGGGTCCTGCGGAGTTACACCATTGCTGCCCTGGAGAACGTGGCCCTCTGGCATGAACGCGACATCAGCCACAGTTCCACGGAGCGAATGATGCTCCCCGATTGCTCGGTCACCCTGCACTTCATGCTGCGGGAAATGACCAGCGTCGTGAAGGGGCTCGGGATCTATCCCGAGAACATGCGTCGCAACATGAATGTGTACGGCGGCGTGGTGTTTAGCCAGCGGGTGCTTCTTGCCTTAGTGGGCGCCGGCATGAGCCGTGAAGAGGCCTACCGGGTCGTTCAGCGGAATGCCCACACGGCCTGGAACACCGCCGGCGGCGACTTCCGCGCCAACCTCGAAGCGGATGGCGATGTCACCAGCAGGCTCTCCGCAGCCGAGCTGGCCGACTGCTTCAGCACCGCATTGCACCAGGAGCACCTGGGCGTGATCTGGGAGCGATTGGGGATCTAATCAGCGCCTGGGAGAGGATGATCCAAATCCCGTCGGCAGGCCGAGAAGCCGGAAGACCGAGGCCGCATCGACAATCGGCTCGAGCGGCAACATGGCATCAGTCATCGTGTCAGTGACCTTGGTGAAGGTATTGCGGTTCACAACCACAACATCACCATTGCGCAGTGGAGGGTTGTTGGGACTACTGAGCACAGCATTGGGGTCGTAACGCAGTTGCTTGACCGTGTTGCGGCCCTGGCCATCCATGCGGATCAAGTCCACCCGCTTCACACTGCCGCGGCGGGTGACTCCACCGGAAGCCAGGATGGCACCGGACAACGGAGCGTTGGAACGGATTTCAACCACTCCCGGAGAAAAGACCTCACCAATGACCTGAACATTGATCGCCGTCGGGGAAAAGTTTGAGGCAGCAGTCGTCAGCAGGTCCACATTGACTGGCGATTTCGCCTTGTGAACGCGGATGCTGTCGCCGTCATAAATCAACGGGTTGGGAGCAAACCCTCCGTTTTTCAGCACAGTGAGGTAGTCGAAGACATAGCTCCGGGTGGGTCCACCAGGGGTTGCGGAAGGGCGTAGAAGCTCCAAACGGGCCAAATCCCCCGTAGCGCTAATCCCCCCAGCCTTCTGAATCACATCCACCATGGTCGGCCAGCCGCCCCCGTCGCTGCCGACTCCGGTGACCTCGCCACTCGTCCCCAGGGATCCCGAACTGTTGACAGGAAGGGTGAAAACTCCCGAGCGCAGGACCTGGCCCGTCACCGTGACACGGACCGGACGCTGCTCAACCAGGTCGAGATAGACCAGAGGTCGCCGCAGGAATTGGTTGTAGCCATCGGTGATCCGCTGACGCGCCTCCTCCAGAGTCAACCCCCACACCTCAACCGTGCCAAGCCGCGGCAGGTTGATGGTGCCGTCGCTCAAGACCTGAACCTGAGCCTCATAACCCTCGATCTTGAACACCGAGGTCACCAGCCTGTCCCCAGGAGCCAGGCGGTAGCGATAGGTCTGGGGCGGCAGCCTGGGAGTGGATGGCAACGGCGGCGGCGCCTGCAGCGGCGTGGTGACCCTCGCCGGTGTTTTCAGCCAGTTGATCCGCTCTTCAGCCTTCAGCCCATCGCCCAGGAACACAGGAGCCATGAGCACAACCGCTGCAGCAACGCCTGCGGAGAGACCGGTCCTTGAGGGCACAACCATGGGTGGAACTGAGACAGCAGCCAATTTGACGCCAATCTTCCCGCATAATGCGATTCAGGGATATGGCCCATGACGCAGACCGGACCAGCAGCGCAGGAAGACGTCCTGCTTCCTCAGGGCTGGAGCGAAACCAACCAGGACAGCAGCCTCCTGTTCCGCCTCGACGGCCTTGAGCTGCATCTGATCCCTGGATCAAGATTTGAGGCCGTCGCCGATGCCGTCGGCACCCTGAGGGAATCCACCTACCGCCAGCAGCTTTCCGGCTCCGGCAGTACGCGGGACCTCGACGGCCGTGACACGGCCTACGACCACTTAATCCTGCTGGAGGCCGGAAGCAGTGCTCTGGCGGGCTCCGCCAGGCTGCAGTTCATTCCTCAGTTCACAGCCGCTGAAGACCTTCCCGGCAGCCAGCAGTCCTACTTGGAGCATGTCTACCCCGGCATCAAGGCGATGCTGGCTGGGCAAACCCACCACGTGGAAATTGGCCGGGTGGCGTTGGCCCGCCGCTTTCAACGCCAACCGCATTCCCTAATGGCCCTCTTCCGCGGAGGGCTCCTAATCGCGGCTCGCTCGGGGTTCAGCATCCTGCATGGATTGGTCTCCTACAACCACTTCGCCCACAGCGATGCCGTCAATACAGCTTTTCTGACTGCATTGATGCGGCCTCCGTACCGCAGGATCAGTCCAGTACTGCCCCCTCCGCGGCACCCGATCAACGAAATCCAGCCCAATGACAGCATCCACCCGATCGGCAATGTTCAGGCCCTTGAAGTAGCGATCCGAGAAGAACACAGTGACGACTTCCGGCTGCCGGTGCTGTTGCGCCAGTACTTCAACCTGATGGAAGCCAAGGTCTGTGACCTGTCTCTGGCGAAGGATTTCAACCAGATCACTGAAATCCTGATGGCCGCCGACCTCTCTCGCCTGCCAAAAGATCGCCTCTCCTTTTTCATCGACGTTGACCACCAACCCGTCTACCAGCAATTCAGCTGGTACCGGGGAGAGTGATAAACGAAGCGACGCTGGTACTTTTACTGGATCAAAAGGGTGCGGGTGTTGACAGAGGGAATCTCCAATAAGCAACAGCTGGAGGGACGCCTTGTCGAGATACTGCATCGCATTTCCGGCGCCGATCCAGCTGTCATCACCCGTGACGCACGCTTGATGGAGGACATCGGGATCGACTCCTTGGGGTTCTACGAAATTTTGATCGAGGCCGACACCTGTTTCGGTATTCGCATTCAAGAGGAGCAGCTGCTGCAATTCAAGACAGTTGGTGATATCCAGAGCCATCTGGAATCTCTCGACATCGATCTGACCAGCTCCAAAACCGCCTAACCGTGGCAGTGCTGCAACAGCTCTCCCAGCGTGTTTCGATCGTGGGCTGGGGGTCAGTCTCACCCTTGGGCTGTGACGCAGGATCAACCTGGGATGGCGTCTTAGCAGAGCGCTCCGGCATCCGCGCCCTGAGCGCAACCTGGAGCGACGATCTGCCGGTACGCATTTCAGGCTGCGTGCCCGATGCCGCCACAGCATCCCTGGAGCCGCTCCTTCTGCGCCGCTCCGATCGCTGCGCCCAGCTCGGACTCCTGGCCGCCCGGGAGGCCTGGGCCATGGCCACCGCAGCCATCGGAGGCATCGATCCAGCGCGCGTGGCTGTGGTGCTGGGCACCGGCATCGGCGGGCTCCACACAATGCATGAACAGCACACCCAGCTGACCGCCGGAGGTCCGAGCCGAGTCAATCCCCTCACCGTGCCAATGCTGATCCCCGACGCAGCAGCCGGCCAAGTCGCGATCGACCTGGGCCTGCATGGTGGTGCGCACACCCCCGTCTCGGCCTGCGCATCGGGAGCCGAGGCCATGATGCTGGCCCAGATGCTGCTCAATGATGGGCGGTCCGATCTCGTCCTAGCCGGCGGCACAGAAGCACCAGTGAACCGACTGGGGCTCGTGGGCTTCTCCGCGATGAGGGCCCTGTCCTCCCGTAATGATGCCCCTGAGAAGGCCTCTCGGCCCTACAGCAAAGACCGGGACGGTTTTGTGCTCTCAGAGGGTGCCGGAGTGCTGGCAATGATGCGGGAGGTAGACACCCCGTGCGGTGCTGCACTGGGTTGGCAACTGGCCTGCGGCAGCAGTAGTGACGGCCATCACATCGTGGCTCCTGAACCTCAGGGCACCCAGGCCAGCCTGGCGATCGAGGATGCCCTACGGCGGGCTGGAGTTGAGCCTGGCGATCTATGCGCCGTCCAAGCCCATGCCACCGGTACAAGCCTAGGCGACCTCGCCGAAGCAAGGGCGCTGCGGCGCAGCCTGGGCTCTGCCGCCGATCACATCCCGGTCTTCGCACCCAAGGGCCAGCTCGGGCATCTGCTTGGAGCCGCGGGAGCCGTCGAGGCAATTCTCGGATTGCAGGCACTTCGGCAGGGGACGTTGCCCCGCAGCATCAACTCCGATCCTCTCGACCCTGAAGTGGAGCTCGCCGTGACCAGCCAAGGGCCAATCGAACTTTCTGACTCAGGTGCAGAACGGCTGATGCTCAAGAACGCCTTTGGCTTCGGCGGACACAACATCAGCCTTGTGCTGTCTGCTCCCTGTAGTACTGCTGAACGGCAGCGCTGAAACCCTCCCGGTCGCGGGGGTCAGCGGGCAGCTTGAGATCATCCGCTCGCCCACGGCGGCAGTAAATCGTGCCCAATGGCGCTGTCAAACGACCAAGCAACAGCTGCAGCGGTTTGTAGCGCGCGCCGACGGCCCCCTCCAATCCGTCGTAGCTAAAGAACCAAGGCACCACCCGGCCGCCGTAATGATGGGCAAGCATGAACGCACTCGGCGACACCCTCTCCTCAATCGGCGTCACAAGCGAGCCGTTGGGAGCAATCATGATTTCGCCGTGATCCCTTAACAAGGTTGAGGCATTCATCATCCCGGCGAGGCGGGACTGGGGCTGGCGATGGTCCAGAACAGCCGAGCCTGCGTTGCGCGCAGCAGCGGCATAACCGGGCAGCACCCAGCGCAGGTGCAGCTGCGCAGTGGTCAACCCCGGCAAACGCAGAACCCCTTGAGTCACAAGGCCATCACAGGGACTGCGGTGATTGAAGATGTGCACCAGGGGGATGTCGGCCGGTTCCGAGGGTTGGCTGTCATCCACCACCACCTGTATGCCCAGGGCCCGCAAAGCCACAGAGGAAGCCAGGGCCATCAAGGCTGCTGCCCAGTCCGGTCGCCGCAGCAGCATGGCCGGTAGCTGCAAGCCGTAAAGCGTGAAACCCAGGGCGGCCCATGCCAGCCGTGCCATGAGTCGCCCTAGCAACAGCACAGGATTACCCAGCGGCCCTGATTTCGGGATCGGCAGTCTGGGGCTGGGGGGGAGCTGACGGGCTTCCGGACCGATCGGGAACGTGGTGCGGAAGGGGAAATCTCCATCGAAATTTCCATTCACCTGCGTGGTGAGCACCAAATGGTTGTAGAAGCGATAAAACAGAGCCCGATCACTGGGCTGAGGATCACACCAGAACGCATTGAGCGGCTTCTGATCCGTCAGACCCTCCAAGTTGTAGAAGGTGTTCCCCATCGTTTTGGTGGGCACCGCATGGAACAAAGCCTGCAGACCCACGGTGCTGTTCACCGTGATCACCCCACGGCAAGTCCGCAGGTATCGGCTGAGGGGGCCATCGTGGATGTAATGGACCCGGCCGGAGACGCCGTATTGCTTGGCGAGAAGCCGGATCAGAGAGGCGTAGTTGTTGTAGCCCCGATCCCGAGGATGGTGCTTGAAGGCCAGATGGTCGGAGGCGTGGGCATGGCCGGCGAAAGAGCGGATGACGTCTTCAATGAAGTCATGCATGCCGCGATAAGGCGACCCCATCTGAATCTGCGAATCACTCGAGACCTGCAGAACAGCAAGGAAAAAAGAGAGGTGTTCCAGCAACCGCTGCTTCACCGATCGTTCTTGCCAGCGATAAAGCCAATAACGCCAGGTGCCGCGCACCTGACACCAGAGGAACCCTGGTGAGGGCTGAAGCTTGTGCTCACCCTCAATAATCGGGTAGCGGGTAAAGGCGTGCTGAATAAATGTGGGAGCCTTCCAGGCCTTACGCCAGCGCCAGCCCGGATCCAGCACGATATTTTGCGGCAGCTGGTCGCACTGGGGCAACGCCCTGTAGAAGGCTGCTGGCTGGTTGAGGTTGGAGCGAGCATTCACCCGGTCCCGTTCCAGGGTCACGTAGTTCGGACGCAGGTAACCCAGCTCAAACACCCAGGCCTCAATGCCGAGGTTCTGTGCCTCTTCAATCGCGATCCGGTGGGGAATGGTGAAGTCGCCATACATAAAGATGTGGCGTATTCCCCTCTCTTCGATCAGCCGGCGAAGGAAGGGCCGCCACGACTCCATCCCCTTGCTGTACGGCACACAGACATCGGCCGGGAAGCCGAATTCCTGCAGGGGGAAAGCCACCTTGGTGACCGGAATGCCGCACCCCTGCAGGTAGCTACAGAAGCGAGCGAAGAACAGACCGATGGGGCCCATCAACAGCAGAACCGGTCCGTCGATCCGCACCTGCACTAGAGCTGGCGCCCGTCCCCTGGCCAAACTGCATCCCGCCCATGAATGAGCAAAATCCTGGCACGCCTTAACGGCGCCGGAGCCTGCCCCAGTGGCGGAACAGGGCCTGCACAAGCGTGCGCCGCTGCGGTGGAGCGGCGCGCCAAGCCACCAGTTCGTTGATGGCCTGCTCCGGCGTAATGAACCAGCCGCTGTCGCGGCTGACATAGCGGGGATAGTCGATCAGTGCGGCATGAACCAGCTCATCCAGCAACAAGGGCCGCTGACGGCGGCCGCAATGCTCACGGTCGTGGGTGAGTCCCCAGCCGGCATAAAACGGCAAGCCCCAGCAATGCACCTCCAGGCCGCGCAGCAACGCCTCAAACCCCGCCAGCGATGTGAGCACGTGCAGAGCGTCGATCTGAGTGAACAGCTGCTGAATCGAGCCCTGCGGCAGCACAACATCACAGAGCTCGGCGGCATCTTCCTCGCCAGCACCGGCACGGCAGAGGCCGGCCACAACATCCGGATGAGGTTTGTAAACGAGATAAGCCTCCGGCTCCGCCGCCCGCACCGCCGCCAGCAAGGCACGGTTACTGCGCAGGCCAGGGGCGCCATAGCGGATTGACGCATCGCTTTCCACCTGTCCGATCACCAGCACAACCCGACGCTGACCAGCAGGACGAAGCCAAGGCTCGGCCTGGAGGTTGTATTTGGTGATCGCCTCCTGCACCAACCGCTGACGCAATGCTGAAGCCCTCTGCCGTTGCGCAGAGGTCCACTGCCCCGTTGCCAGGTGTGTTTCCAGATCGCTGGGTCTGGTGGCGTCGTAATAAACGCCCTGGTGATCCACCACCCAGGACACCGGATCCACCAGATCAGCCCCCAGTCCGACCGAGCGGAGAAAACCGTCTTCCACCTGCAGCACAGGCAGCTGCCGACGCGCAGCGGCCTCGAGCAGCCGCGGCCTGGCTCGGCGGCCCCAGACCACCACAGCATCAACGCCCTGCGGAATCCGCCGCCATGGGGCTCGAAACCGCAGCTGACCGCCTGCCATGAAACGACGCAAATTGCGCTGTTTCCAGGGCGTGAAGCCGAAGGCCACACATCGCCTCGGCTGTTGCCTCTGCAGGGTCCGCTGTAAACCAATCGCATCCATCAAGGTTTCGATGCTGCAGGGCTGATGCCGGTGGGGGTCGATGCAGCGGCAGGCACCTACTAGTGCGGCATGCACCAGGGCCTCAAGGCTGGCTCCCTGGCGTCGCCGGGCCGGGGCTTCACATCGGTCATGGGTGAGCCCCCATCCGGCATAGAAGGGCATGCCGAAGCAGTGAACAGGGCGCCCCCACAGCAAAGCCTCAAATCCCATCTGGGAAGTGACCACATACACCGCCCGAGCCCCCTCGAGCAGCTGCGCGGGATGGCCACCATCCGCACTCAAGCGAACGCGGGGCTGGGCCAGATCCCGAGCCTTGAAATGGCCCCGGGCGCGGCCGGAGATCACATCCGGATGCACCTTCAGCACCACCGTGCAGTCGGGATGTTCGACCAAGGCGGCCTGAAGCATCCGCTGAAAACAATTGGCATCGGCCAATCCGAGAGCGATCGATCGATCCCCGGCGGATTGATCTACCACCAGCACATAGGGCTCCTGGGGAGCTTCCGCCTCCACGGGAGGGTTCACCTTGCTGAGCCGCTGCTCGCGCCAGAGCCTCTGCAGTGCGCGGGAACGATCGGCCTCAGCCGCGTTAATCGGCGCCGCAATCAACTGCTCCATTCGGCTGGGGGCCGTTGCATCGAAGTGCACCCCCAGCTCATCCACCAGCAGACCAAGCGGTGGGTGAGCCCGGCCCTTGGCCACGGAGCGCAGCAGACCGTCCTCGAGATGCCACACCGGTAGCCCCCAACGGCGGGCGAGGTGCTCTACCCGCAGCGCACTGGGCCGCCGCCCCCAGGCGAGCAGAACGTCCACATCACGACGACGGCCCGGCACCAAACGATCCGGCGCCATGAGCTGCGGCAGTGAGCGGTGCGCAAGCATGCCCCGGGCAGGAACACCGAGCCGCAGAGCAGCAGGCCTGGTCATCGGGTAAGACAGGACGCACTGAATCCTCACCGATGGCAGTCCCCCGTGGCGCGCTGGCCTTGATCCCCGCCCGCGGTGGATCGAAGGGAATTCCGGGCAAGAACCTGCAAACGGTGGGCGGTGTGCCTCTGGTTTGCCGCAGCATTCGTGCTGCCCAGGCCAGCCAAGGCGTTGGCCGGGTGGTGGTGAGCACAGACGATGACGCCATCGCGGCAGCCGCCGAAGTCGAGGGCGCGGGTGTCATTCGGCGCCCCGCAGCCATCGCCGGCGACACCGCCAGTTCGGAATCGGCACTGTTACATGCTCTCGACCTCCTGGAAGAGCAGGGGCCCTTGGAAACCAAGCTGGTTTTCCTGCAATGCACCTCCCCGTTCACGACTGGGGCGCAAATCGATGCGGTGCTGACTGCCTTGAGCCCAGAACGCTGCAACAGCAGCTTCGCCGTCACCCCATGGCATGGCTTCCTCTGGCGCGCCGATGGGCGGGGCATTAACCACGACCCTGAGCAACCCCGCCAACGCCGCCAGGACCTGGAACCGGCTTTTCTGGAAACCGGCGCGATCTACGCCATGCGCGTCGCCGCCTTCCGGCGCTGCGGCAGCCGCTTTTGCCGTCCGTCAATCCCGGTGGTGCTGGAGCAGATGGGGCCAGAAATCGACACGCCCGACGATCTGGCCCTATGCCGCAGCATCGCGGAACAGAAAGCCGAGTAATTTTGCTCGGCAAAGTGTCGGAGTCGATGGCGCCCGCAGAATCCAAGCGCCTCCTCGGCCGCAAGGTCACAGCTGTTGCCTGCTTCGACTCCTTCGGGAAGCTGGCGATGACCATGCTGGCTGCCTGCCGGCGGGAGGGAGCTGAGACCACTCTGTTGCTCCTGCAGCTGAACAACCGGGCCCTGTCCAGGCGGCAGCGCCTCGAAATTCGGCGGATCGATCCCAAGATCCGCATTGAAAAACACAACTGGAACGATCTGCGCCAGCTCTGTGGCGCCATGGCTGGGGACGTGGATGGATTGATCTTGGGTCTGGATGGCCAGCGCAGCCGCGATGCTCTGCTGCAACTCCAGAACATTTGGGCGCATCAAGAGCAACGGCCACGCCTCATCAGCGCTTACCCGGGAATCCTGTTCCGGTTTGGTCTCGAAGGGATGATGGATCGGTCGGGCGCCGACTTGCTCTGTCTCAACAGTGCTGACGATCTGGCCCTTTATGGGCGAGGTCGCAAGGCCCTCGGCCTCGACAGCAGCAATGCCGTGGTGACGGGCCTGCCGATTCTCTGGCACACAAAACCGCGCACGGCAGTCCCGGAGAACCCATCGATCGTGTTCTTCGAACAGCCCTCGATTCCGGTGCATCCCCTACAGCGCCGGTTCCTTTGTGAGCAGATCAAAGAGCTAGCCGCGGCCTGGCCCGATCACCCCGTGATCTTCAAACCGCGAACGTCGAGCATCGAGAGCACCCTGCACCGGCGCCATGGAGAGATGGCGAGTGTGATCGACAAGATGACGCGCGATCAGCCGAATCTTCGCCTCAGTTTCAAGCCCGCCACCCGACTTCTGCGCCAGTGCGGTTGCGCCATCACCGTCTCATCGACGGCCGCCATGGAATCGATGGCGATGGGCATCAGCACACGCATCGTCGGTGATCTGGGTGTGACCGAAACCCTTGGCAACCACTTCTTCGCCAGTTCGGGCGCCATCGCCAGCTTCGCTGCGATCAAGGCCAACCCCTTCGACATAACCCATGACGCTCAGTGGCTCGAGCAGCAAGGCCTGCAGCGGGACGGTGAGGATCGCTTCATCACGGCCTTAGTCGACCGACTGAACAGACCGGCCACACCCCTTGGAACCTCAAACCATGGTCCCCTGAGCTGGGGCAGCAGTGACTGGCAGAAGGCCGCCTTGCGCAACGGCGGCCGGCGGATGCTGAGCAGTGGTGGCGCACGCTCCAGCCAGCGCAAACGGCACCGCACCCGGCGCATGCTGCGCAGCCTGCGGGACAGTGTGGTGGGGTTCGGCTGGCTCTCGAAACTGCTGCGGGAACGATGACCCTTCTGCTGGTCAGCGACGGAGGGCTGGAGCGTTCCGCCTGCTTGCTGATGGCAGAGGCGCTGGAACACCAGGGTCATCGCTGCATCACGGCTGGGCCAAAACTTCATGGACACCAGCCCCTGGCCACACCTGCACAGCAGCTGAACATCGATCTGCAGCATCTGCCCGCACACCCTCTGTTGGATCAGGTCTCAGCCATTGGCTTGTTCCTGGAGAAGCCAGAGCAGGTTCAGCACTTCATCGAGACCTATCAAGGCCTCTGTAACGCGCGCGGTCGGCGCGCGGCGAAGCTGTTCAGCGGCCCCCTCGTGCCCTTGGTGGGCGATGCCCTGATCCGCGATCTCACGCTGCGCATGGGCTGTGATCTTCTTGTGGTGAGCGGCGAACACCAGCGCCGTCAACTTCGATCACTCACCTTCAACTGGCCCGCCAGCCTGCCGACGCCGCCCGTGATCAGCACGGGCTTCTGGTTTCCCCAGACCACACCCTGCGCTCCAGCCCAGCAGCCCCTGCTGCTCGCATTGATCCAAGAGAGGATCCCCACCCACATTGGAGCCCGCGATCAACTGCTGCGCCAACTCAACACCTGGGCGCGGCAACGGCCGAAATGGACCGTGATCTTGCAACGCGACCACAGCTGGAGCTCGACGACGGCGCTCATGCCAGGCGACGCACCCCTCGCCGAGAACTTGGTGGAAGCCTCACCAGGCCAGCTACTGCCACTGCTGGGATCCTGCACCGCCTGCCTGACGGTGAGTTCCCCTTGGAGCCTGGCAGCGATGGATTGGGGCCGCATCCCAATCATCGTGGGCGACTACGGCATCCATGATGAACAGAACACGACGGGCTTCTTCGGCTGCGGTGCCATGCATCGCCTGCGCAGCATCCCCAACCTCGATGCCGTGAACGCGCTGCCAACGGCGAACCGAACCTGGCTCGATGGCATGGGCGCTGACATCAAAGACGGACCGAAGCGCCTGATCGAAGCCCTGAGCGAGCTTGCCCGCCAGGACGTGAGATGACAGCGACACCGACCCGGCCCACGCTCAACGTGCTGTTGATCGCTGACAGTGACAGCCAACTGCTGGCCTGCGAGGCCCTCTGCGGCGCTCCGACCGCACTGAACGTGCATTGGACCCTCAACGTGATTCCACGGGATGGAACACCCCAGGGGTTGTTGCAACGCCTCGGTCAGCACGTCACCCTGCGCCATCAGGGCCTGGCTCGGCTGCTGAGCGATCAGCGTCTGCAGAGCTTTGATGCCATCGGCGTGTTCTTGACGGGCAGCAAGCTCAATGACATCCGTCTTGCCCTGCAACGGCATCCCAAACGCCCCTTGCTGTTCTGTGGTTTCAACGGCGTGGTGCTGGACCACTTCATCGAAGGGGTGAGCTGGCGGCTTGGCTACGACCTGATCTGCCTCAGCGGACCGCGTGATCAAGAGGCCCTGGCCCAGCTGGTGGAGGGGACCCCATTTACACATCAGCGCACCGTGCTCACCGGTCTGCGGCGCAACGCCCCCAGCTCAGACCTGGTTCCTGTCGCCCAGCGTCCGCGGCGCCTGGTGTTTGCCGAGCAAGTGATCATGCCCGCATCACCCCCCGAACGGGCCCGGCTGGTGCGTCTGCTCAGCGATCTGGCCATCCGTTCGCCCAACTGGGAGGTGCTGATCAAACCCCGAATCGCGCCGGGAGACGCCACCTTTCATGACGTCGAAACCCACATCAGCACGACCCTGCAGCAGACCCTGGGGGTGCCTCCCGCCAATCTGCGGCTGGACTATCGCCCGCTGCCGGTGTTGCTGAAGCAAGCCAGGCTGCTGGCCACCCTTTCCTCGACAGCTTTTTTCGACGCCCTCGACTTCGGCTGCCGGACGATTGCCATTAGCGATCTGGGCCTGCAACCGGACTACGGAGGCCACGTTTATGCGGGCAGCGGGGTGTGGCGCTCCCTGGAAGCCATCCCCAACCTGGATGCCCTTGATGCCGAAGGGCCATCCCCGGATCCGCGCTGGCTGGAGTGGATGGGCTACGGGCAGCAATTCAGCCCCTCCGCCCTGCTCCAGGCCCTGCAGGAGCAGAAAGGCCAGCCACCGCAATCCCTCCCCAGCACGAGCGGCTACCCGGGCAATGCCCAGTCCAGCTTCAACCAACTGCGGTTGGGAGCGGAAGCCGCCATCGCCACTGGCGACTGGAGCAGTGCTCAGGAACTGCTGTGCCAGGCGGCCCTGATGCGCCCGCTCCACCGCGGCGTCGCCCGTCGATATTGGGCTGTCCGCCAGCCCAACCCACTGCTCCGGCAGATCGCACTAGTGATCTCTTACAGAGATCTGAAGTAAGTTCGACGACTGACTCAACCCAGGTGGCCGACAGAACGGTGAGAGGCATCCTGATTGAGCGAAATTTCACCCAGTTTGTTGTCTTCGCGGAAGACAGCATCCTGTCGGCGCTGAGCAAGATCACGGCCAACCAGTCACGCCTGATCTTTGTTGTCTCGGAAAGCGGCATCCTCCAGGGTGTCCTCACGGATGGCGACTTCCGCCGCTGGATTGCCGGTTGCGGAGAGATCGACCTGAACCGGCCGGTCACCGCCGCCATGAACGCCAACTGCCGCTCGGCTGCCGAGGGCACCAGCGCAGGTGATCTGAGCGCATTACTCAACTCACGCATCATCGCGCTGCCCCTGCTGGACAGCCATGGCCGCATTGTCGCGGTGGCCCGACGTGCCACCGATGGGCTCCAAATTGGCTCCCATCGCATCGGCGATGACGCCCCTTGCTTCCTGATCGCCGAAATCGGCAACAACCACAACGGCGATCTCGACATCGCTCTCCAACTCATTGATGCAGCCCACGCAGCGGGAGCGGACTGCGCCAAGTTCCAGATGCGGGACATGAGTCGGCTGTACCGCAATGCGGGCGACAGCAACGACATGGCTTCAGATCTGGGCACCCAATACACCCTGGATCTGCTTGAGCGCTTTCAGCTCAGCGACGATGAGCTGTTCCGCTGCTTTGATCACGCCGCCAGCAAGGGGCTGGTACCCCTCTGCACCCCATGGGATGAAACCAGCCTCGACAAGCTCAACCGCTGGGGGATGGAAGGCTTCAAGGTGGCGTCGGCAGATTTCACCAACCACGCCCTGCTCTCCAGCCTTGCGGCCACAGGCAAGCCCCTGATCTGCTCCACCGGCATGGCCTCCGAGGTGGAGATCCGCTCCGGCATCCGTCATCTCCAAAATGAGGGGGCTGGCTATGTGCTGCTCCACTGCAATTCCACCTATCCGACCCCGTTCAAGGACGTCAACCTCCGCTATCTCGAGCGTTTGCGTGACCTGGCCGAGGCTCCCGTGGGCTATTCCGGCCATGAGCGGGGCATCGAAGTGCCCATTGCCGCCGCCGCCCTTGGCGCCGTGGTGATTGAGAAACACATCACCCTCGATCGATCCATGGAAGGCAACGATCACAAGGTGAGCCTGCTGCCCGATGAATTCGCCCAGATGATCCACGGCATCCGCCGGGTGGAGGAATCGATGGGCAGCAGCGGCGAACGCAGCATCAGCCAGGGCGAAATGATGAACCGCGAGGTACTCGCCAAGAGCCTGGTCGCCACCTGCGACATCCCCGCCGGTATGGAGATCACCGAAGCGATGGTCGGCATCCAAAGCCCGGGGCAAGGGCTGCAGCCGAACCGTCTGGAGGATCTGATTGGGAAGACGTTGCCGGTGAGCAAAACCTCCGGGGACTTCTTCTTCCCCTCAGACCTCGAGACCCCGGCCGCCGCCCCGCGCGCCTACCGCTTCCAACATCACTTCGGTGTTCCGGTCAGGTATCACGACATTGAGAGTTTTTCCGCCACCAGCAATCTCGACCTCGTTGAAATCCACCTCAGCTACAAGGACCTCGAGGTCAACCTTGATCAGGTGCTGCCGACACAACAACAGCTCGGCCTGGTGGTGCACGCCCCTGAACTCTTTGCAGGCGATCACACCCTCGACCTCTGCAGCGCTGATTACGACTATCGGCGTCACTCGATTGAGGAACTCCAGCGCGTGGTCGACATTTCCCGTGACCTGCGTAGTCGCTTCGACTGCCCCGATCCCGTCCTTCTGGTGACCAACGTCGGTGGCTTCTCAGAGCACCACCATCTCGAGCGCACTGAGTTGCAACCGCTGAGGCAACGCCTGATTGACAGCCTTCAGCAGATCAACACAGCTGGCGAAGTAGAGATCATTCCCCAGACCATGCCCCCCTTCCCCTGGCACTTCGGTGGGCAGCGCTATCACAACCTGTTTGTCGACACCGACTTCATCCAGGAGTTCTGCAACGAAACGGGCATGCGCGTCTGCCTGGATGTGTCCCACTCCAAGCTCGCCTGCACCCACCTCAATGCCTCCTTCAGCACCTTCCTCAAGGCGATCCTTCCCTTCACGGCGCACATGCACCTGGCCGATGCGAAAGGTGTCGATGGTGAAGGCCTACAGATCCACGACGGTGAAATCGACTGGGTCCAGTTGTTTGCCCTGATGGACCAGTTCGCCCCCAAGGCAAGCTTCATTCCCGAAATCTGGCAGGGCCACAAAAACAACGGCGAAGGCGCCTGGCTTGCCCTCGAACGCCTTGAAGGCTGTCTTGAGTCCAGCCCACAACGGCAGGTCGCGTGATTCAGCTCAAACCGAGCCGGATTGTTCTGCATTGCGGGCTGCACAAAACCGGCAGCACCTACATCCAGCGAAACCTGCAGACCAACCGAGAGCTGCTACTGGAGCATGGGGTGCTGTATCTCGGACCCAAGACCTTCAAAAAGCGTTGCTCCGAGTTATGGCGTCACCTGCAATGGGGACGTAGAGATCGAAAAACGTCCACAAGACTGACCTCACAGACCAGAACCACTCTGCTCGAGCTGGCAGGGGAGCATCCGGAATCGATCCACACCATTGTTCTGTCTTTCGAGGCCATTTTCGGCACATTGCGCAGCGGCCTTGCGGAGCCACCACGCAGAAAACCTCGCAATAAGGAACACAGGACGGGCTTGTATCGCTATGCCAAGTCGCGCACCAAACGCTTAATGGTCGGGTTGGAAGACAGTCTTGAAGAGCGTTCTATCTCGTGGAGCATCCTGTTCGCCAGCAGAACCCATGAAGCGTTCATCCGCTCATGCCATACCCAGCTGCTCAAGGAAGGGCGACTCAATCCCGAAGCAAGTCACTTCGACACGTTCCGACGAACAGCCGATTTCTCTTACACCGACCCCAACCACCTGGAGCAGACCCTCTCAAAGCTGGGTGGTAAACGCGACCTTAATTTCGTGAGCATCAACTATGAACAAGCCAGCGATCCTCATGAGCCCAGGACCTTTTTGTGGAATGTGCTGAAGCTGGCCCTGCCCGAGCAAGCCGACCGGCTCAGACAGCAGCTGGAAGCGAACACGGACAACGTCAACCTGAACAGAAACACCAATCCAGGGCTGAACGAACGGGGGGTTGAACTGGCCATCCAGGCGCGACCGCTGTTCAGCCGCAGCGAATGGAAGCTATTTCGCAAATTCCTCGAAAAAAATTTCGCCAAAGTCCGTTAATCCATGGCACAACCGCATCACTTCATCCGGATGAAACGCCACAACCTTCTCTATGGGCGGGTTCCAAAGGCGGCAAATTCCTCGATCAAAGCGGCACTATGCCGCTTGCTCAGCGAAAGGCCTCCAAAAGGCACCAAAACGACCTCTGACAAGTTCTGGCAGCACGAAACCAATCAGGAAACGGAGCTGATCACCCTGCGCCGTGCGCGCAAGTACCGGCGCAGCCATTTCAGCTTCAGCTTCGTGCGCAACCCGTTCGACCGACTGATCGCGGCTTACAACAACAAAGTGATCGAAATCGAGGAGCCACCTCTGCCGATGCAGAACATGGGAATCACCCATGGCATGTCGTTTGACGCTTTTCTCGATGTCTTAATCGAGACACCGTTCAAGCACTATGACGTTCACGTTTTGCCCCAGAACCAATTGCTTTGCATCGGCAATCAGATCGTGCCGAAGTTTGTGGGACGCGTTGAACAGATCAACGAACACTGGTCTGAACTGCGCGACATCCTGGCCCGGAATGGGATCGATGTGATGGAATCTTTACCTCAGAAAAATGTGCGACGGAGTGATCGCGGCGGCCTGCAGAGTTACTTCAACAGCGATGCTCTAATCGAAAAAACAATGCAAATTTATGGGGATGATGTGCGTCTTTTTTATAATGATGTGTCTGTGGATCAATTGATCAAAAATTCCCCCCTGCCGACGATCAATCCCTTGCGCAGTACGGGATTGAAGCTGTCGAACTGGCTCCGGACCCATGGCTTCGGGCGCTGATCGAAGAGGTTGGCTGGAGTCCTGGCTTTGCAGGCATCAGATCAATCGCAGCCTGCAGGGACGGCACGACCACATAGCGGCGGTCTACCGCTCTCAATTGCCCTCGTTCATCATTATTGGAGCGGCCAAATCGGCCACAACAAGTCTGGCCACGGCGCTGCGACGCCATCCCCAGATTCAGATCAGTAAGTCGATGGAGCCGAAATTCTTCGGCCGGAACTATCTGCGGGGCTGGGAGTGGTACGCGAATCAGTTTGCGGCGGATCCTCGGCGGCCCCTGCGGGGTGAAGCCAGCACGATGTACACCTCGTCCTATGGCTCCTACGCCAGAACACCGGAGCTAATCCACCACCACCTCGGCCCCATTCCGCTGATCTACCTGGTGCGCCATCCCCTGCGAAGGATTGAATCCCACTGGCGGCACTGGCGCGGACGCATCAAGGACTGCCCGTCATTTGATCAACTCCTCCGCTCGCCTCGCTTGAGGCAACGCGTTGTGGAGGCCTCGCTCTATCACCAGCAATGGCAGCGCTACCGACGCTGGTTTCCGCAGCAGTCGATGCTGAGCGTCACCACCGAAGAACTCAGCGCGCACCCGCAAACCAGCCTGCGACGCATCCTGAGCTTCATTGGCGCAACCCCGGATTGCTCCAGTCTGCTGGAAAAGGGCGAACTGCCGTTGATGAATCTGGCGGGGTCCAAAGGACGACGCGAGGTTGCTGCCCCCAGCTGGAACGACGAGCTCAAACAGCAGACGATTGCCTTGATTCGCCCCGACAGCGAACAGTTCCTGGCCAGCACAGGCCGGCCCAGCAGCACCTGGACCTGGGAGTAACTCCCGCCCTGGATCAACCGAGCTGATCCAACCACTCGCCCAGATTCTGCTGAGGCTGGGCAGGCGAGCTGGTGATTTCGAGGATGCGACCACAGGCACGCGGCTGCTCCAAAGCGTCTAGGCACACCTGGGCCACGAGGCGCCGAGGAATACTGTTGCTCTGCTGTTGATCCGCCTCCGTCACCAGCACGCCCTCCGTGATGGCGCGACTGTCGTCTTCGCTGAGGCCTCCAGGCCGGATCACGGTCCAATCCAGACCGCTCCGTTCCAAGCAGCGCTCACCAACCCGCTTCCAAATCAGGATCAAGCCAAACAGGTTGAGGGGATGCAGCCAACGGCCGGCACAGAGGGAACTCACCAGCACAACACGCTGCAACCCCAGGGAGCAGCAGGCCTGCAGCTGGTCCTGCACCCCCCAGGCATCCACCCGCAAGGGGCCCGCCAGGTTGATCGAAGGGCGAGCACCGGTGGCGATCACCAACTCCGTACAGCCCTGCAGCGCATGAAGCAGTGCTTCCGCCGTGTCCAGCTCCAGCCGACGCACATCAAGGCGCCCCTCCTGCTCGGCTTGGGCAAGGGCAGGGGGCAGCACGGAAGCGGGCCGAACAATGGCTCTGACAGATCGACCCCGCTTGAGCGCCTCGTCTACAACCCGCCATCCGGTTTTTCCAGAGGCGCCTGACACCGCCAGTTGAGTCATCCCACCAAAACTCGTCTCCGCACCAGTCAACAGACCAGCGTCAAGACCAGACCGGTCAGAATCAGCGCGAAAGCCCTAGCCGCATGAGTACGGATCAACTCCGGCAATTTTTTGCTCACATCTCCAGGGATCCATCCCTTAAGGAGCAGGTGCTGCAGGCCGTGAGTGCCGATGCTGCCGCCCTTATCGCCCAAAAGCTGGGCTACGAAGTCTCTGGCGATGAACTGCTGCGGTTCTCCGGCAAGAGCGCGTCGGGCGTCAGCGTCACCAAGATTCAGCACCCCGGTGAATACCACTAGAACAGCTGCAGCAGTAAAAGCCATCCCGTGGGGCATCACCGCGACCAACTGGTGCACCTGCTGCAGAAGAGACCCAGCGATCCAGACCTCCAGAGGCTGATCAACCGGGTGGAACAGGAGGATCCCGCCGACCTCACAACCTCAGCGAGCTTGCTGCGGGGGGTCTGGGAATTGCGCTGGAGCAGTTCCAAACAACCATGGCTGAAACAGGCCGCCGGGCTGGAGAACCTGCAGGCGCTGGATCCAGAGCAGGGGCGCGGCTGCAATCTGCTGCGGCTTCGCGCCCCCTTCGGCGCACTCGGCGGCATCAATCTGCAAGCCGAGCTGCAAATCGCCGACAACAAGAGGGTCGAGGTGCGGTTTCGCCGGGGAGGCTGGATGGGGCCATTCCTGCCTAACCGGCAACAGTTGAGCCTGATGCGACAGGTTCAGCAGAGCACTCCGGCCTGGCTCGACATCACCGTGCTGGATCAAAAGCTGCGGATCTGCCGCGGTAACGCAGGAACAACATTCGCGCTGCTGAGACGTAACGACTTGAACCTGAGTGAACTCTTGGGCGTATGAGGAGTCGCAAACAAGGCTGGAATTTGCCAACCAACTGAGCCAGAACCGAAGGGCTTGAATTCGTCCTGATGGCACGCCTTCTTCAGATTCTGCAGGGATCCAGCAACAGTGCCGATCTGGCGGCATGGACTGCCGTGATCTTTGCCTCGATCACCGCACTTGTGATCTGGGGTCTTTTCAACGCTTACCCCAACATGCTTTAGGCGGTGCCAACTAGCGAAATTGGTCCTGCTCGTAAACATTCGAACGCAAGGTGGGGCCTACATAACGGACGGGATCCTCACCATCTGCCAGGAGTTCCGTGGACCATTGATAAATACTGGAGTCGGGATTAAAGCCACGGAAGACAACATTCACAGTCTGCCCCGGCTGAACCGCCGGAGTGAGTTGGATGTTCAAAACCCCTTCGGAATCTGAGACAACAGCAGAGGCCAAACCGGTTACTCCTTTCCCGCGAAGTGAGTAGTCGCCAAAATAAACCCGAGGTTCTGAGCGCCCCCAGTCCCACTGATCAATGTTGGGCAACTGACGTAAAACAATCGATCTCAAAGCATTGCCTGCATCCTCAGGAACTACAACAGTGATTGTGGTGCGATTGCGTAATCCTTCTGTGGCTTCAGGGTTATGAATCCTGACCCGCGTTGGGGGTCGATCAAACAACGATTGCGCGAGCGACGGCGCCTCCAGCAACAGCATCGGAGCCACTAAAAGCATCGCCATCCACTGTCGCTTCACCCGATTAACCCGACGAATGAAACAAGATTAGCCAGGGTGATCAGGTCAACATTGCAGGCCGAAGTGTCAGCCATCGACCGACTTCAGCAATGCCTGGCCAACAAGGATTCGACCATGCCGGTGTGGCCTTGAAGGGCATAGGCCTCGACTTCACGGCGGCGCTGCAGCGGCCCCAGCGACTGAGTCACCCGCAGCACATGGTCGGCCGTGGACGAGTCGAGATGGTGGGCAAAAAACTTGTCGACCTGAACACGGCTGAAACCACCCTGCGACTGCAACATCAAGCTGATGGTGGACGAGGACGGCGTGCCCAAACCAGCCAGACAGTCCTGAACCACATGGATGGCCTCATGGGTCAATACATCCAACTGAAGCCCTGGCTCATCGCGCAGCCCCTGCGACAAACACAGTCGGTTCACGCCCATATTGTAAGCAGCTCGTTCGGCTCCGGGGCCACAACGATCAAGGCGATCAATAACAACACCAAGCTGCTGAAGCCTATCGATCAAACGATCCGTCCGAGCTGAAAGCGAAACCGCATGGGCAGGAGCGCCCCAGGCAACCAGCAACGCAATGGGGAGCAGCAGACGGAGGCCTAGCAAGCAAGACGCATCAGACGCACGCTGAGCCTAGGCCTGCGCTCAAGCCCGCTTCCAGTCAGATCGCCACCCAAGAGCCGCCTGAATTGCAATGCAGACCTATGGTTCTGAGGTGAGAGGGAGACCTCTTCGGGCGTGGTTGCTTGATTTGGTGGGTGGTGTCACGACCTACCGCCTCTCTCACACCTCATTTGACCAGGGGCGATCCACACAACAACAGGATGAGAGTGGGTCTTGAGGCTCTAGAACCCCACCATCAAGCCGTCATAAGAATCGAATCATCAGCCCAGAGGAGGCTGCAATGTTCGAGGTATTCAAGGAACACACGGGCCGCTGCCAACGCAGAACTTGCCTGACGCAGGAGATCGCCGGATAGCTGTCAGCTCTCGATCATCAGAACTTGATGCAGCTGTTGTGCCAGGTGGAGAAGCAAGCCTATATCGACGATGTCGGCATTAACCCGGAGGCAGGCATTGAGGGCAATTGATTGAGCATTGGCTCTCAACTTGCATTTGGCTGTCCATCAATGCGCCATGCAGAGCCAGCTCATAAATCCATCTGAACACTGAAGCCACAACTAAGGAGCCAATGGAATGAGCTCAGGCCAAGCCTCAGTGCTCTTTGAATGCGTCAACCGGTCCGAGGGGGCCGGTTTTTGTGCGACTTGGGCTTGTGGAGCCCCCGCATGAGCGAGGGGCAGCCTTCCACGCTGATGATCAGCTGTATGCCTTGGCGATCAGGGGGCCCGCCTGCTCGTCTGCCAGCACGGGGGTGACGTCCCAATCGAGGCACTCTGCCCACTCCGCAGCGTGCTCATAACAAGCATCAGCGTTGTCAGACTCCACCAGAATCCACCCCTCTACGGAGCCAGGCGCATGAAAACGCTTCCATGACTTGCACTCGGGAAAGGGCGCACCCGTTGCCAGGAACTTCTTGGCAGCAATTTCATGGTAGCCGGTCTTGAACGACCAGTGCATCAAAAAAGTCATTGAAATGGTTGAAGCCGACGAAGATTCCCACACATCCGAAATCTTGTCTGCAAGTCAAATCACGTCACCACAGGGGTAGTGAACAGCGCAGCCAGCCAAACGTCACAGCCCGGTTTCTCCGGCAGGGGATTCATGCCCACGTCCGTGCGTGGCAAGGCAAAGAGTCTGGAGACATCAATCGGCGGATCGCTGCACAGACGAAGCTTGATCGGTGGGCATCGGCATCATGCCGTTCTGTTGTAAGTGGAGTGCCACGAAACCTGGTCCCCATACGACCCCCGCTGCAAACAGCCATGACCAAAAGGGAGATCTCACGAGAAGGTCTTGCAAAGCTGCTTTTTGAACTCAGCAAGGTTGTTCTACAGATTGAAATTCAAGGCCTGATTACGTCCTAATTAAGAAAAGCGGCCTGTTGGGTGCCTAGGAGTCAATTGACTGAATTGGGGGGATGAAAAGAGAACACAGCTCTAAAAACCAGCTGCCACAGGAACAGTGCAATGCGGGCATCAAGGGTCAGGGTTCAGACGTGACGGCCTGAGGTGTGTCCTCTTTGCATATTTAACTGAATCTTTGCTACGACGCGATCAACTCAAGCCAAAACAGTGCGGTTAGCGCGGTGGCCCCAACTGCCAAAGCGAACCATTGGTCTTTCAGGGTGCGAACCACGTTGCCTTAGCTGCTGCCCCAATAAACCAAGCTTTCAGAAATAAGACAGCCCCACCACCCAGTGGATTGAACCTATGAATGTTTTTTCTGCAGGTTGTGACTAGCTTTCTCGTAAGAAAGTCACTCCCTGAGGTTTATGAAACTCTCCTGGATCGCCGCCACAGCCTTGATGGTTTCGGGAGCAACAGTGCAACCCGGCTTGGCTCAGATTTCAGGAATGTCGTCAGGCCCTGTCACCGTTGCGGTGAAGGAGATCACCAACACGGCCACAGGAGCCTGGTGGTGGAGCCCTGCGGTCTCCAGCAAACTCACAGGAATGCTCGCCAATGAGCTGAAAAGCACCGGGCATTTCACTGTTGTCGAACGCCAAGGGCTGAAAAAAGTGCTCGGCGAGCAGGAACTAGCTGAGCTGGGCATCACCCGACAAGCCACGGCTCCCAAGAAGGGAATCATGACCGGTGCGAAGTACTACATCCTGGGCAGTGTCAGCGATTACCGCGAGAACACCGAAACCAAAAGTGGTGGCGGTGGCTTCAACATCATGGGCTTCGGCCAGCGCAAGTCGTCATCCTCCAGCTCGGCCTATGTCGCTGTGGATGTGCGCGTCGTGGACACCACCACCGGTGAAATCGCTTACGTCCGAACGATTGAAGGCAAAGCGACCTCCAAATCGGAATCAAAGTCAACTTCTGGAGGCTTGTATGGGGTCGGCTTCAGTGACAACCAGTCCTCGAGCAAGAAAGTACCCGCCTCCAAAGCTGTGCGGGCTGCGATGATCGAAATCAGCGAATATTTGAACTGTGTTCTGTATCTGAAGAACAGCTGCATCGCTGAATACGACGCGAAGGAGCAGCGGCGGCGGGAAGCGACAAAAGATGTGCTGGATTTCTGAACAGGGCCACTGACCATGCGTCTTCCCGTACTGATTGCAGGGTTGCTTCTTTGTTCAGCTCACCCTGCTTTGGCGGTTGAGCAATCCAGCTCAGCGCTGGTTGCCCAGCTCCCTCCCAAGGATTCTGCCGGCCAGATGGAGTTCTTCAGCAGGGAACTGGACCGGGCCGAACAGCTCTACGACAACCTGATGTTCGAAGAAGCGGATCGGATTGCTGACCTGACGATCGCGAGGATCAATGCCTTCCTCAGCAAAAACCGCGGCATTGAAGGCGTGAATGAAATCGAGGCTGTCTACAGCGCAAGAGTGAATCAGCTCAGGCAACTCAAATCCTTTAAAGCTGTTGCCAGAGAACAAATGGAGCGTGAAGGAGCCGCCAACTACGACCAAAAAAGAGAAACCCGGGAACGAAAACTGCGGGAGCAACGGGAACATCAGTACCGAATGGCCGTGGAGGCACGTCGGATCGCTGAGGCCCGTGCAACCCGTTGGTGGTCACTCTGGGCCGGTCGGTCTTATTCGCCGATCCTGATCTTCAACTAAGCATGCGCCAGGGACCTTGCCTCACCCACCGGACAGGATCCTTTTGGGCAAAGGGAATGCATCAATCGGGATGACAGGATTCGAACCTGCGGCCCCTTCGTCCCGAACGAAGTGCGCTACCAAACTGCGCCACATCCCGGCATGTCAATCTTAGGAGATTGGTGTTTCCGAGAGGCCAGTAGCGCCATCGGCGCAAGGTCTAAGGTCATGGATTGAAGAGACTTCGCCGTGCTTAAGCCGGAGTGGTTGCGCGTTAAGGCTCCGCAGCGCGAACGGATTGGCGCCGTGGCCGACCTGCTGCTGGACTTGAACCTGAACACGGTCTGCCAGGAAGCGAGCTGCCCCAACATCGGGGAATGCTTCGCAGGCGGCACAGCCACGTTTCTGATCATGGGGCCTGGCTGCACCCGCGCATGCCCCTACTGCGACATCGACTTCGACAAAAGCGTGCGCGCGCTGGATCCCACCGAGCCGCAACGACTTGGCGAAGCAGTAGCCCGTCTGGGCCTGAAACATGTGGTGATCACCTCCGTGAACCGTGATGATCTCGCTGATGGCGGCGCCTCCCAGTTCGTGGCCTGCATTGAACAGGTCAAAAAGCGCTCACCGCTCACAACAATCGAGCTGCTGATTCCTGACTTCTGTGGCAACTGGGACGCTTTGGCAAGCGTGATGGGAGCTGCACCCCATGTGCTGAACCACAACATCGAAACGGTGCCGCGGATGTACCGCCTGGCTCGGCCCCAAGGCATCTATGAACGCTCTCTGGAACTGCTGCAACGGGTGCGTGACCAATGGCCCAAGGCTTACAGCAAGTCAGGCCTGATGGTGGGACTAGGAGAAAACGATGAAGAGGTGATCGAGACGCTCCGGGATTTGCGCCAGCACAAGGTCGACATCGTCACCATCGGCCAATACCTTTCTCCCGGTCCGAAACATCTGGCCGTCGACCGCTTTGTGACTCCTGCTCAGTTCGACACCTACAGAAGAGTCGGCGAAGAGGAACTGGGCTTCCTCCAGGTCGTCAGCACACCACTCACCCGCAGCAGCTACCACGCCGGTGAGGTGCAGCGGCTTATGACCAGCCATCCCCGCTGACGGGGATCCATTCGTGCAACTGCCAGTCCACCAGACCGGCTCGAATCATCGGGTCGTTCTGCACCCACGCACGAGCTTCGGCGTAGGACGAAGCTTCAAACATCAGCAATCCCCCGCCACCAGGCCGCCGGTTGTCATCAACCAGGTAACCGCTCTGAAGACGTCGTCCTGCAGCGGCTTCCTGCACAACCCAGTGGCGGTGAGCCTCCAAGGTGGGCCGCCGCTGCTCGACGGGCAGAGCGGCGGCGACGGCCGTGAAGGTTTCGGTCTTGACGAACCAGGCCACGAGAGACGACGGCGCTAGGCGGCCACAGCCTGCTTAACGGCCAATCCCATGGGTTCCCGCTCGCTTGGTGGGACCAACACCTTGAAGCGATGCTTCGCCTCAGACCAGTTGGCCAAGAGATCGGCAGCCTTTTCGCTGCCCGTTAGATCCACATGCTGTTGCAGCAGGCCCTTCAGCAGCGTCTCCTGCTCATGGGTGGTGATGGTGCAGACCTCAACAATCTCCGGGTTAACCCGAGGCGCGACACGGCCCTCCTCATCCAGCAAGAAGGCCACACCACCGGTCATGCCAGCACCGATATTGCGGCCGGTGCTTCCGAGGACAACCACCACACCACCGGTCATGTACTCACAGCAGTGGTCACCAGCGCCTTCCACCACGGTGCGGGCTCCACTGTTGCGAACGCCGAAGCGCTCGCCAGCCCGGCCATGAGCAAACAGCTCACCACCGGTGGCCCCATAGAGACAGGTGTTGCCGAGGATCACCTGATCCCCTGGAGAGGCAGAACCGTCAGAAGGCACCAGGGTGATGCGACCACTGTTCATGCCCTTGCCGACGTAGTCGTTGGCCTCACCCTCAAGACGAACCTGCATGCCCTGCACCAGGAAAGCCCCAAAGCTCTGGCCCGCGGCACCACGGAACGTCAGATCGAGCTGTCCATTGAATCCGCAGTTGCCATGACGCTGGGCAATTTCACCAGCCAGACGTGCACAGACACTGCGATCGGTATTGATGATCTCGATGCTGCGGCTGACGGCACCGTGGTTCTCCAGCGCTGCCATGAGGTCAACATCGGCGAGCAGCTGATCCTCAAGAATCAGACCATTGCCGTGAGCCTGATCACTGTGACGAAGCCAGGACCGATCCGCAGCGCCACTGATCGGAGCGATCAGGCCAGATAGATCCACACAGTTTGTCTTGGCCAGATCGACGGAACGAGCCTTGAGCAGATCCGTACGGCCAATCAGCTCTTCCAGGCGGGTAACGCCGAGCAGACTCATCAGCTGCCGCACTTCCTCGGCGACATACCAGAAAAAGTTGACGACGTGCTCAGGTACACCGTTGAAGCGCTTGCGCAGGTTCTCCTTCTGCGTGGCAACCCCGACAGGGCAATTGTTGGTGTGGCAGACACGAGCCATGACGCAGCCCTCAGCGATCATGGCGATCGACCCGAACCCGTACTCTTCCGCGCCGAGCAGGGCAGCGATCATGACGTCCCAGCCGGTTTTCAGACCTCCATCAGCACGCAGCAGGACCCGATCGCGCAGACCGTTTTCCACCAGAGAGCGATGCACCTCGGTCAGGCCCAGTTCCCATGGACTGCCGGCGTGCTTAATCGAACTCAGGGGAGATGCTCCCGTGCCCCCGTCGTGACCCGAGATCTGGATCACATCCGCGTTGGCCTTCGCCACGCCCGCAGCGATGGTGCCAATGCCGATCTCGGCCACCAGCTTCACGCTCACAGGAGCAGCAGGATGCACCTGGTGCAGGTCATGAATCAACTGCGCCAGGTCCTCAATGGAATAGATGTCGTGATGCGGCGGCGGCGAAATCAAGGCCACTCCTGGCTTGCTGTTGCGCAGCCAGGCGATGTACTTATCGACCTTCGGCCCAGGCAGTTGGCCCCCTTCACCGGGCTTGGCCCCCTGGGCCACCTTGATCTCCAGTTGTTTGCCACTGCGCAGGTATTCAGCCGTCACACCGAAACGCCCTGAAGCCACCTGCTTGATCGCCGAACAAGCGGTGTCGCCATTGCGAAGCCCGCCGATGCTGGGGAATGCGGCGGACCGTCCTTCCCCATCCACATCCTTGAGGATCTGGAAACGTGCGGGGTCTTCACCACCTTCACCGCTGTTGCTCTTGCCACCGATGCGATTCATCGCCACGGCCAGCACTTCATGGGCTTCCCGGGACAGCGCACCGAGGCTCATCCCCCCCGTACAGAAGCGGGTGCAGATGCTCTCCACACTCTCCACCTGGTCGAGCGGCACCGGGGTGGGCGCCAGCTTGAACTCCAACAGGTCCCGCAGGGCCATCACCGGGCGGTTCTCCAAGAGCGCCTGGTAAGTGGAGAAGTGGTCATAACCAGGGCCCTGGGCCACTGCCTTGTGCAGCGCCTTGGAAAGCTCGGGGTTATTGCGGTGGTATTCAGCACCACTGCGGTACTGAACAAAGCCCATGAACTCAAGCTTGCTGCGGTTGAGCTCGGGGAAGGCCTTGGCATGCATCGAGAGCGTTTCATTCGCCAACTCGGAGAGCGTCATGCCTGCAACACGGCTCGTTGTCCCGGTGAAGGCGGTCTCCACCACATCCGCACCTAGTCCAATCGCTTCAAAGATCTGGGCGCCGTGATAGCTGGCCAGCAATGAGATTCCAATTTTGGAGAGGATCTTCCGGAGACCGTTCTCCAGCGACAAACGCACATTGGCCTGCGCCTGATCGACATCCAGGGCTGGCAACTTGCCCTGTTCGATCCGCTTCTTGGTCTTGGGATGCTCCAGCCAGTGGCGCGTTGTCTCCCAGGTGAGCCACGGGCAGACGGCACTGGCGCCGTAGCCGATCAGACACGCCATGTGATGGGTGCTCCAGCACTGGGCGGTATCGACCACAAGAGAGCACTGCAGACGCAACTTCTGGCGCAACAGATGGTGGTGAACAGCACCCACGGCCAGCAAGGCCGGCATTGCCACCGTTGTGGGCGTCAGCTGTGCCGCCGCCCCCGTGCTGCTAACCCGATCGGAGAGCACCAGCACCTGTGCACCGTCGCGCACCGCCTGTTCCGCAAGGCTGCAAAGCGCATCAATGGCCTTCTGAAGGCCTCCCGCGCAGGACTCCACTGCCACCTGGGTGGACACGGTCTGGACGGGCAAACCTTGCTGACTGATGGCCGCTAGTTCCGCCTCATTCAGAACAGGAGTCTCGAGGTGGATCACTGAAGCCGCTTCCGGCTGGGGCTTCAGGGCCGGCCGGCGTTCACCCAGATGCATCTCCAGGCTCATCACCAGCTTTTCCCTCAAGGGATCAATCGGTGGGTTCGTGACCTGGGCGAAGCGCTGCTTGAAATAGTCGTAGAGCAGGTGCGGCTTATCGGAAAGCACCGCCAGGGGAATGTCATCCCCCATGCAGTAAGTCGGCTCCTTGCCGAGGGCCGCCATGTCTTCAATGATCAAATCGAAGTCTTCAGCGGTGAAGCCCATGGCGGTCTGCAACCGCAGCAGGTCGAGTTCACCCACCTGTCGGTTTTGAGTCCAAGGCTGGGGTTCCACACCGCGACGATGCTGCTGCAACCAATCGGCATAGGGAAATCGACATGCCGCGTCTTCCTTAACCGACCAGTTGTCGAGCAACTCACCGCGTTCCAGATCAACGGCAACCATCTGGCCGGGGCCAAGACGTCCTTTCTGAACAATCGTCTTGCCGCTGAGGTCGACCACGCCGGTCTCAGACCCCATGATCACGAAGCCGTCTTCGGTGGTGCACCAACGCGCCGGGCGCAACCCATTGCGGTCGAGCGTGGCACCCACCCGCTTGCCGTCAGCAAAGACCAGCAGGGCTGGGCCATCCCATGGCTCCTGAATTCCCGCGTTGAATTCATACATCGCCGTCACATCGGGACGGCTGTCGAGGTCGGGCTGATTGCGGAAGGCTTCCGGAACGAGCGTGATCAGGCTGTCGGTGATCGACCGCCCACTGCGCACCATCAGCTCCAGGGTGGCGTCAAGGTTGGCGGAATCACTGAACGCAGGGTTTACCACTGGGATCAGGTCGTCTGCAGCCTCTCCCCAAACGTTCTCGAGGCTGGCTTCTGACGCCTTGGCCCAGTTGAGATTTCCCAGCAGCGTGTTGATCTCACCGTTATGACCCAAAAGCCGCATCGGCTGCGCCAGAGGCCAACGGGGCAAGGTGTTCGTGCTGAAGCGACGGTGATAGACCGCAAAACTCACCGCAAAACGTGGATCCTGCAGATCGGCGTAGTACTGCGCCAGAACCTCGGACCGGACCATGCCCTTGTAGACAACCGTCCGGCTGCTCAGGGAAGCGACATAAACCTCCTGGGCCACCTCGGCGCCAAGGGCAGCCCGCACACGGGCGCCAATCCGCCGCCGTAAGCGGAGAAGCTGCCCATCAAACCCTGCGTCGTCAGCATCGCCGTTGAGCACCCACTGCTCAATAACGGGAGCGGTGGCGCGGGCCAGGGGGCCAAGCACCGCAGAGTCCACAGGAACAATTCGCCAACCAAGCGGTTGCAAGCCGAGCGCCTTGGCCTCGTCATCACAGAGGCCTCGGACCTCGGCACGACGGGTGGCATCGGTCGGCATGAACATCATCCCGAGGCCCCGCGCTGCACCCGCCTCAGGCCAGACGGCTTTTAGGTACGTCCAGGGGATTTGACACAACACCCCTGCGCCATCGCCGGAGTCTCCATCTCCCCCACAACCGCCTCTGTGCTCCATGCATCCCAAACCACGCAGGGCCTGCTCCAACACCCAATGGCTGGCCTGTCCCTGGAGCTGGGCCAAAAAGCCAACTCCACAAGCATCCTTCTCACCCGCAACAACCTCGGGCGCAGGGCTGTCGCAGTAAGGCCAGACAGCGGAACGGATGGCTTCAGTCATAGGGAACTCAACCGGACGGTCGCATGGGCCTGCAGCTTCGAGCTCTGCAGAAACCATCTCGAGGGACGATCCTAGGCAGGCGCCTCTCCGCCAAGGCATTTCATGCTGGCCTTTGCCCCACTTTCCGCGCCACCGCCCGCGCCACCTCCAGAGCTGCGCTTTGTGCCGAAGCAAAGTGGCGATGAAGTCCTCATCGGCCGAGAGCGCAGCAAAGCGGTTTGGCTTTGGAGGGGCAGCGACACAGCAACAGAGGAACTCTGGCTGCCCTTGGAGCTCTTGGAATCCCGGCTGGGTTTCAGGCGCGTTGCTCGCATCGACGGAGAGGCACTGGAATGGTTCGGTCGAACCGTCCCCCTGGCTTCGTTAGAGACCCGTTCCCTCGGGGATGAAGTCGGTCTCGAAGTGAGCGACTGGCTAACCGAGATCGGTGTTACCACCCAAGTGAACGGAAGCAGCCTGACGCTTCGGCTGCCCACCCCAACCGTGAACAACCTGCGCCGCGGCAAGGGTTCAACAGCCGATCGTTTGGTGCTTGACCTGAACGGACCCGCCTTGGTGCAGCAGCTGAACGGTGACCTGTTGCTGGAGCTCAAGGTCTCGCCGTCACAGAAACGTCAGCTCAAAGCGTGGGGGCTCGCTCCTCAGCAGCGTCGTGACGGCGGCCTTGTGCTGCAGGGACAAGCCACAAAGCTACGGAGCTTGAGCCTGTCGTCTCCCTGGCGATTGGTGCTGGACGGTGTGCTGGTCGGCGGCCGCCGCCAACCCCCAAGCGCACGCCTGCCCCTAAGCAATCCAACTGTTGCCGCGTTGCTCAGGCGGGGCTTTGTGCTGGAGCAACGCACGATCAAGGTAGGGGTGAAACCCATCCAGGTGTTTCGTGCTGGCGGTGACCTGAGAGGCCTCGGGATCACCCTGCAGCCCCTGGCCAAGACCGAACAGCAACAGGGCCTGCAGTTTCTTCCGCAGCTCTCCCAACCCGCAGGGGCGCTGGTCGCCGTGAACGGAGGGTTTTTCAACCGGATCAATCAACTCCCCCTTGGAGCCCTGCGGCGCGAGGGGGTCTGGCTATCGGGACCGATTTTGAACCGCGGCGTCATCGCTTGGGGATCGTCAGGAGATCTGCAGTTCGGCCGACTTCGCCTGGACCAAACGTTGCAGGTGAACAACGGTCAGCACTGGGGCATCAAAGCGATCAACAGCGGCTACGTCCAAAAGGGACTGAGCCTTTACACACCGGCCTGGGGCCCCCGCTACCGGGCCTTGAGCGGTGAAGAGGAAGCACTCTTGATTCGCGGTGGCCGCGTCGAGGCAACGTTCGAGCAAACCAACCTGCAGCGCGGGATTTCCATCCCACAGGACGCTGAGTTGGTGGTGGCTCGCGGGCGCACCCCACTACCAGCGCGACCTGGCGATCGGATCCTGGTGAGATCACGGGCTAGCTCATCCCTCGCCCAACAGCCGAATGTGCTGGGCGGCGGTCCACTCCTGATGCAGAACGGGCGGGTGGTTCTGAATGGACGCCAAGAAGGCTTTAGTCCCGGCTTCATGAGCTTGGCCGCACCGCGGACCGTGGTGGCCCAAGGGCAGAGCGGTCAATGGCTAATGACCCTGCGTGGTGCCTCTGGCAGTGATCCCACGCTTGTGGAAACAGCACTGGCAGCCCAACAACTGGGCCTACGTGATGCGTTGAATATGGATGGCGGCAGTTCGACAACCCTCGTCGTGGCAGGTCAAACCGTGATGAACGGTCGTGGCAGCACCCCGAGAGTTCACAACGGACTGGGGCTTATCCCCCTCTGAGACCTGCAACAGTGGGGAACCCAAGAAACTGAGCATGGCTGCCAATTTGCGGCTGACCGCTGCCGCTGCTGCCGAGCTAGGGCGTCAGGCTGCCGTGGCAGGAACACCCGGGCAAATGCATCTCGACGTCACTCCAGGGGAATGCGCACAGCATGTGCTGCGCATTCGAGCAGGACATTTGGCCGGTATTGCCATTGCAAGGGCCGATGGAGTGACGCTGCACGCCCCTGCAGAGCAGCTCAAATTGCTCGAGGGTCTTTGTCTGGACTACCGCGGCGACCTCAGTGGTGGCGGATTTCTGATCCGCAGCAGCGACGGTGTTGAACCCTGTGCCTGTGGCAGTGCCTTCAGCCGCGTCTGAAAGGGGACCGTCACCCAGTATCGTGGTCGATTGTCGAATCAGGTCGGGAGTCCGACCGCTCACCGACCATCGATGCCAACCATCCAACAGCTGATCCGCACTGAGCGCTCACGCCTCAAGGCCAAGACAAAGTCCCCGGCCCTGAAATCGTGTCCGGAACGTCGCGGTGTTTGCACCCGCGTCTACACCTCAACGCCGAAAAAGCCCAATTCGGCTTTGCGCAAGGTGGCTCGTGTGCGCCTTACTTCCGGCTTTGAAGTCACGGCTTATATCGGTGGCGTCGGTCACAACCTGCAGGAGCACTCGGTCGTTTTGATCCGTGGTGGTCGTGTCAAGGACCTCCCTGGCGTCCGCTATCACATCATTCGCGGAACCCTGGATACAGCTGGCGTGAAAGACCGGCGTCAGTCCCGCTCCAAGTACGGCGCCAAGGCTCCCAAGGAGTGATCACCGGTTTCTTCCTCATTCCCACAACGTTCTGATCCCTAATGTCCCGCCGCAACGCCGCTGAAAAGCGCCCGATTCTTCCCGATCCGCAGTTCAACAGCCGCCTCGCCACGATGATGGTGGTACGCCTGATGCAGCACGGCAAGAAGTCCACAGCGCAACGGATCCTGTCCGACGCGTTCGGGCTGATCAATGAGCGCACCGGCGGAGATCCGCTCGAACTGTTCGAAACTGCCGTCAAGAACGCCACTCCATTGGTGGAAGTGCGCGCTCGCCGGGTTGGTGGCGCCACCTATCAGGTGCCCATGGAAGTGCGCCAGGAGCGCGGAACGGCCATGGCCCTGCGCTGGCTTGTGAGCTTTTCCCGTGCCCGCAATGGTCGGAGCATGGCCCAGAAGTTGGCTGGCGAATTGATGGATGCTGCCAATGAGGCTGGCAGCGCCGTTCGCAAGCGCGAAGAGACCCACAAAATGGCCGAAGCCAACAAAGCCTTCGCCCACTACCGCTACTGAGCCTTTCAGGCCAGCCCGTCAACACAGATGTTCATGGCTGACCTGTAGAGTCTCCCCGCCTTTTCACGCCCCACCCCCGGAGAATTTCCTGTGGCCCGCGACTTCCCCCTGGAACGCGTCAGAAATATTGGTATCGCTGCTCACATCGATGCCGGAAAAACCACCACTACCGAACGGATCCTGTTCTATTCCGGTGTGGTGCACAAAATCGGCGAAGTGCATGACGGCGCTGCAGTCACCGACTGGATGGCCCAGGAGCGGGAACGTGGCATCACGATCACGGCAGCTGCCATTTCGACGTCTTGGCAGGACCATCGGATCAACATCATTGACACGCCTGGTCACGTGGACTTCACCATTGAGGTGGAGCGTTCCATGCGTGTGCTAGATGGTGTGATCGCCGTCTTCTGCGCCGTTGGTGGTGTTCAGCCCCAATCCGAGACCGTTTGGCGTCAGGCGGATCGCTACTCCGTCCCCCGGATGGTGTTCGTCAACAAGATGGACCGCACCGGTGCGGACTTCCTCAAGGTTCACGGCCAGATCAAGGATCGCCTCAAGGCCAATGCTGTCCCGATCCAGCTTCCGATCGGGGCTGAAGGTGAACTGAGCGGCATCATCGATCTCGTTGCCAACAAGGCGTACATCTATAAGAACGATCTCGGCACCGATATCGAAGAGGCCGAGGTGCCGGCTGCTATGGCCGACGAGGTGGCCGAATGGCGAAACACCTTGATGGAAACCGTCGCCGAAACCGACGAGTCTCTGATCGAGAAGTTCCTCGAGAGCGGCGAACTCAGCGTTGATGAGCTCAAGCAAGGCATTCGCGAAGGCGTGCTGAAGCACGGTCTTGTACCCATGCTCTGCGGCTCTGCCTTCAAGAACAAAGGCGTGCAGCTGGTGCTCGACGCCGTGATCGACTACCTGCCAGCTCCTGTCGATGTCCCCCCCATCCAGGGTGTGCTTCCCGACGGCAGCGAAGCCGTGCGTCCTTCCGACGACAGCGCTCCTTTCAGTGCCCTCGCCTTCAAGGTGATGGCCGATCCTTACGGCAAACTCACCTTCGTCCGGATGTACTCCGGCGTGCTGGAGAAAGGCAGTTATGTGCTCAACTCCACCAAGGGAGAGAAGGAGCGCATCTCTCGTCTTGTGGTGCTGAAGGCGGATGACCGCGAAGAAGTCGATGCCCTGCGAGCCGGAGACCTCGGCGCGGTGCTGGGTCTGAAGAACACCACCACAGGTGACACCCTGTGCACCCAGGACGATCCCATCGTTCTTGAGACCCTGTTCATCCCCGAACCGGTGATCTCAGTGGCCGTGGAGCCCAAGACCAAGGGAGACATGGAAAAACTCTCCAAGGCACTTGTGTCTTTGGCAGAGGAAGACCCCACGTTCCGCGTCAATACTGACTCTGAAACCGGTCAGACCGTGATCGCCGGCATGGGCGAGCTCCACCTGGAAATCTTGGTGGACCGCATGCTGCGCGAATTCAAGGTGGAAGCCAACATCGGCGCACCTCAGGTGTCCTATCGCGAAACCATCCGTGGTTCCGCAGGTGGCGAAGGCAAGTTCTCTCGTCAGACCGGTGGTAAGGGTCAATACGGCCACGTCGTGATCGAAATGGAACCGGGTGAGCCCGGCTCCGGCTTCGAATTCGTCAACAAGATCGTGGGCGGTGTCGTTCCGAAGGAATACATCAAGCCCGCCGAGCAGGGCATGAAAGAGACCTGCGAATCCGGTGTGATCGCCGGATATCCGCTGATCGATGTGAAATGCACGATGGTGCATGGCTCATATCACGACGTCGACTCTTCGGAGATGGCGTTCAAGATCGCCGGATCCATGGCCTTCAAGGACGGCGTCAAGAAGTGCAATCCTGTGCTGCTTGAACCGATGATGAAGGTCGAGGTCGAAGTCCCCGAGGATTTCCTCGGTTCGATCATCGGCGACCTGTCCTCCCGTCGAGGTCAGGTTGAAGGCCAGTCCGTCGATGACGGCACGTCCAAAATCTCGGCCAAGGTGCCCCTTGCCGAGATGTTCGGTTACGCCACCGAGCTCCGCTCCATGACCCAGGGCCGGGGCATTTTCTCGATGGAATTCGACAATTACGCCGAAGTTCCTCGCAATGTGGCCGAGGCCATCATCTCCAAGAATCAGGGCAATTCCTGATCTCTAAACTCCTCCAAACCCAACCCTCGATTCTTTAAACACCCATGGCACGCGAGAAGTTCGAAAGGAACAAGCCCCACGTCAACATCGGCACCATCGGCCACGTTGACCACGGCAAGACCACCCTCACCGCCGCGATCACCAACGTGCTCGCCAAGAAGGGTCAGGCTGAAGTTCAGAACTATGCCGACATCGACGGCGCCCCCGAAGAGCGTGAGCGCGGCATCACCATCAACACCGCTCACGTTGAGTACGAAACAGAGTCACGTCACTACGCTCACGTGGACTGCCCTGGCCACGCGGACTATGTGAAGAACATGATCACCGGTGCCGCTCAAATGGACGGCGCCATCCTGGTGTGTGCTGCTACCGACGGCCCCATGGCCCAGACCAAGGAGCACATCCTTTTGGCCAAGCAGGTGGGCGTTCCCGCTCTGGTTGTTGCACTGAACAAGTGCGACATGGTCGATGACGAAGAGATCATCGAACTGGTGGAAATGGAGATCCGTGAACTGCTCTCCAGCTACGACTTCCCCGGCGATGACATCCCTGTCGTTCAGGTGTCTGGCCTGAAGGCCATCGAAGGCGAGGCTGCCTGGGAAGCCAAGATCGAGGAACTGATGGCGGCTGTTGACGCCAGCATTCCTGAGCCTGAGCGGGAAGTGGACAAGCCCTTCCTGATGGCTGTGGAAGACGTCTTCTCCATCACCGGTCGTGGCACCGTGGCCACCGGCCGTATTGAGCGCGGCATCGTCAAAGTCGGCGAAGAAATCGAAATCGTCGGTATTCGCGAGCCTCGGAAGACAACCGTCACCGGTGTGGAAATGTTCCGCAAGCTGCTCGACGAGGGCATGGCTGGCGACAACGTTGGTCTGCTGCTGCGTGGCATCCAGAAGGAAGACATCGAACGCGGCATGGTGCTGGTGAAGCCTGGCTCCATCACCCCTCACACCAAATTCGAAGGTCAGGTGTATGTCCTGAAGAAAGAAGAAGGCGGCCGCCACACTCCTTTCTTCGCTGGCTACCGCCCGCAGTTCTACATCCGTACAACTGACGTGACCGGCCAGATCACCGCCTTCACCGCTGAAGACGGCAGCAATGTCGAAATGGTGATGCCTGGTGACAACATCCAGATGACCGGTGAGCTGATCTGTCCTGTTGCGATGGAAACCGGCATGCGTTTCGCTATCCGCGAAGGCGGCCGCACCATCGGTGCTGGCGTGGTCTCCAAGATCATCGAGTGATCAGCGCGAGCTGAACCACAAAGCAGGAGATGGAGGGGCTCCGCCCCCCATCTCCTACATTTCTAAGAACCTCGACAACTGAAGTCCTGCTTCGTCTTCGGAGCTCTTTCGCCTCTCTCCTATGTCCACTGCCATCGCTCAGCAGAAGATCCGCATCCGCCTTAAGGCGTTTGACCGCCGCATGCTGGATCTGTCTTGCGAGAAAATCATTGAAACGGCCGATAACACCGCTGCAACTGCCATCGGTCCGATCCCCCTGCCCACGAAACGCAAGATCTACTGCGTTCTGCGCTCCCCCCACGTGGACAAGGACTCCCGCGAGCACTTCGAGACCCGCACGCACCGTCGGATTATCGACATCTACAGCCCTTCAGCCAAAACCATCGATGCGCTGATGAAGCTTGATCTCCCCAGTGGTGTGGACATCGAAGTGAAGCTCTGATCCAGTCGATCAGGACTTCACTTTCCTAGGATTCAGTTGCCTACAACACGGCGTTCGTGTCCGATTTTTCCGTGAGGGAGCTTCCCCTGTTCCCCCTGCCGGACGTCGTGTTGTTCCCTCAGCAGCTCCTGCCGCTGCACATTTTTGAATCGCGTTATCGGATGCTTCTCCAGACGGTTCTGGAGACCGACAAACGATTCGGCATCGTTCGCATCAATCCTGAGAACGGCGAGATGGCCGAAATCGGGTGCTGCGCAGAGGTGCTCCAGCACCAAACCACTGAAGACGGTCGCAGCTACATCGTTTCGCTGGGCCAACAGCGGTTCCGCCTGTTGAACATCACCCGTGAAACGCCCTACAGAACAGCCATGGTGAGCTGGTTGGAAGATGAGCCCGTGGCCGATGCCGAGGCACTCAACAGCTTGCGGGACAAGGTCAGCGAAGCCTTGAACGACGTCGTTCAGCTGACAAGCAAGCTGCAGAACCGAGAGGTGGAACTCCCTGATGATCTCCCTGATCTACCGCGGGAGCTGTCGTTCTGGATCAGTGCCCATCTCGACCAGGCCGCATCAGAGCAACAGAGTCTTCTGGAACTGACCGACACCCAAGAGCGTTTGAGTCAGCAGTTTGAAATGTTGGACCACACCCGACGCCAGTTGGCGGCCCGCACCGTACTGATGGATCTGAAGTGATGTTGGGATCTTTACTTGTGGTGGCCGGAGCGGCTGGAGCAACCGGGCTTGCCCTATGGCTTCGTCGCGACCGGCGCTACGAATCGTCGGAGAGTGTTGCCTCCGCCTACGACGCCTGGACGGAAGACCGTTTGTTGGAGCAACTCTGGGGGGAACATGTCCATCTCGGCCATTACGGGACCCCGCCCGGCTCCTGCGACTTCCGCGAAGCCAAGGAAGCCTTCGTTCACGAGCTTGTGCGATGGAGCGGTCTGGACCAACTTCCCGCCGGCAGCCGGGTGCTGGATGTGGGATGCGGCATCGGTGGCAGTGCCCGAATCCTGGCGCGGGATTACGGGTTGGACGTTCTCGGCATCAGCATCAGCCCAGCCCAGGTGAAGCGGGCCACGCAACTCACCCCATCAGGCCTGACCTGCCGCTTCCAGGTGATGGACGCCTTGGATCTTCAACTGCCCGATCAGAGCTTTGATGCGGTCTGGAGTGTGGAGGCAGGCCCGCACATGCCGGACAAACAGCGTTATGCCGATGAACTGCTGCGGGTGATGCGGCCGGAGGGTCTGCTTGCTGTGGCCGACTGGAACCGCCGCGACCCATCCGACGGCGGCATGACGCGACCCGAACGCTGGGTGATGCGTCAGTTGCTCAACCAGTGGGCCCATCCCGAATTCGCCAGCATCAAGGGGTTCCGCCAAAACCTCGACAACAGCGCTCACCATCGTGGTCAGATCGTTACCGATGACTGGACCCAGGCCACGCTGCCCTCATGGATTGACTCCATCGTCGAGGGCATCCGACGTCCCTGGTCTGTGCTCAGCCTGGGACCCAAAGCAGTGCTTCAAGGCCTGAGAGAAACCCCGACGTTGTTGCTCATGCACTGGGCCTTCGCCACCGGCCTGATGCAATTTGGCGTTTTTCGGATCCGTCGAGACTGATCGTCAACAACCACTGATTTTCAACAGCCACTGATTTTCAACAGCCACTGAGGTCGCTGCTGGGGTAGGCGCCGAAATGGGCGAGATGCTCACAGAGAGGCTGCAATTGAGCGATGAGTTCAGCCAGCGCATTTGAAGGCGCTGAAGGAAGGTCCACATCCACAAAAAACACGTATTCCCCCAACTCCCGTTTGGACGGACGAGATTCAATTCGGCTCATGTTCAACCCCCGCTGAGCCAAACAAGCCAGCGCCTCAAGCAGGGCCCCAGGTGCATTGCGATGCAGCGAGAACGCAAGACTGGCCACATCTCCATGTTCACTGCGTTCACCACGGCGCAACAAGAGAAAACGGGTGCGATTTCCCGCCACATCATTCACGGGAAAAGCCAACTCATCCAACCCGTGTTCGCTTGCAGCCGTCTTGGATGCAATCGCAGCACGAAAGGGACTGCCGGCCACCATGCGAGCAGCCTCAGCGGTAGACGAGGTAGGGAGCTGCAGGGCATCAGGCAAATGCTGTGCCAACCAGCCACTGCACTGGGCAAGGGCCTGCGGATGAGAGAGCACTTCCGTGACTCTGCTGAGTGGACCACTCCCCAGCAGAGCATGCTGAATCGGGAGCACCAACGCCCTTTGAATACAAAGCTCAGGATGCGACCAGAGAGCATCGAGGGTCGCTGTCACTCCCCCTTCAACTGAGTTCTCAATCGGAACAACGGCTGCATCACACTGCCCCTGGGCCAGCTGTTCCACAACCGATCGAAGACCGGTGCACGGCATCAACTGGACATCATTTAGGGCGTCCTGGTCGATCAACACCCGGGCGGCCTGCTCGCCATAGGTCCCAGCTGGACCAAGGAATGCGAGACGTGTAGGCATCGAAGCCGCACTGCATGGACTCGATAAGATCATGCCGCGTCAGGTGAAGTCCATGCCCCTGGCCTTCGAAGCCAGTCAAAAGCTTGATCTGCCTGTCAGAACCGGAGCAGAGCGGCTGCCCACCTATTTGCTTGAGGAGGAACGGGTTCTCGGAGCCCTACTAGACGCACGCCAGCTCACCCCCTTACAGCCGGGTCTTTACCGCTACGTCGTGACCAGCCTGAAGGTCTTTCAGCTCCATGTGAAGCCCGTGGTGTCGCTTCAGATCCATAGGGAAGGGGACACTCTGGTGATGCGCGCCCTGGATTGCGAACTGGAAGGCCTAGGGATCGTTGATGACTTTGCGCTGAATCTGGAAGCACGACTCGCCTGCACACCCGAGGGGCTTCAGGGGAACGCGCATCTGTCGGTCAGCGTGAGTCAACCCTCCCTGCTGAAGTTGATTCCAAAACGAGTGTTGGAGTCAACAGGGGAATCCATCCTGAGCGGCATCCTCATTGGCATCAAAACCCGTGTCGGCCAGCAGCTCATTGACGACTATCGGAGCTGGTGCGGTGCAACAGAGGCGCAACTCTCATCCCAGCAGCCGCTTCAGGAACGTCTGCCGATGCAAGGGCGTGGGGCCTGAAACCATCAAGCTCTGACGATGCTGTGCCGTGCCATAGCCCGCATGGCGCTCGAGTCCATACCCGGGGAAGCGATCGGACAAACGCCGAATGAGTGCATCTCGGGCCTCCTTGGCCAGAACGCTGGCAGCAGCGATGGCAGGTGAGCGGCTGTCGCCGGAAACAACAGTGCGCTGCGGGCCCAGCCAGAGCCTGAGGGGAAGGTTGCCATCCACAAGCACCAAGCCAGGGGATTGCGGCAGTCGCTGAAGAGCACGCAACATGGCGCGTTCAGTGGCAACGCGAATACCACTGGCGTCAATTTCTCGCGCTGAAGCCTGGCCCATGCCGGAGGCAACACACAGCGAATGAATCAAGGGAACCAAGGCAGCCCGACGTTTGGCGGAGAGTTTCTTGCTGTCGGTCAGTCCCGCCTTCAACAGGCGTTCTGCAGCTGCGCCATCCAGCACGACAGCAGCCGCAAAAACAGGTCCGAACAAGCAACCACGACCAACTTCATCCACTCCAGCCACATCCCTCCCGATGGGGAGAGACTCCTGCGGAGTCATCCGGTTCAGACCGTGGCGACAGCAGAGGAGCGGCGACGACGACGGCGGGGCTCCTCTGACTCAGCCGGTTCCGCCACCGGAGCAGGCTCCGACTCAACCGGTTCCGTAACGATCGTTGGCTCTGGTTCGCTGATCGTCAGATTGGTCACGGCCTCCAAGGGGGTGATCTCCACCATCAGGGGTGCAGTCTCATCCGGGACGGAAGACGTCACGACAACTGGAGTTTCCGTGGCAGGGGTCACGGCGGGCTGACTGACGCCATTACGTGCGCCTGAACGGCC